>CALGYB010000122.1 GCA_937935075.1 uncultured Roseiflexus sp.
CGGGCGGGTGCGCGCCTGCCCGGTGCTGGACCTGCGCCTGGTTGCGTTGTCGCACAATACCATCCGCGGCGCGGCTGGCGGCGCTATCCTCAATGCTGAGCTGCTCGTCGCAAGCGGGATTGTGTCGTGAGAGGCGAGAGGCGAGAGGCGAGAGGTGAGAGGTGAGAGGTGAGAGGCGAGAGGTGAGAGGTGAGAGGTGAGAGGCGAGAGGCGAGAGGTGAGAGGCGAGAGGTGAGAGGTGAGAGGTGAGAGGTGAGAGGCGAGAGGTGAGAGGTGAGAGGTGAGAGGTGAGAGGTGAGAGGCGAGAGGTGAGAGGTGAGAGGGTTTCTCAGAATGGTGGATGCGAAGGCGCACAAATGGGGCGCTTTTGCGCCTTCGCGTCTTTGCGTCAACCTTTATAAGAAATGCTGTAAGGTGTTTCAGAGGAACCTCATCGGGAGGCGTCGATGGGCCGCGATATGTGGAGCGAGTGGCTGTTGCGCCGGCATTTCGGCGGCGATGCGCAGCGCATGCGGGCGGTTCTCGATTTTCTGCGCCCGGTGCGGGATACTAAGAACCAAGAACCGAGAACAGGAAACCAGGAACAAGAATTCAGGAGAACCTGAGCCGCACCTGCGTCAGCATGCGCTGCCCGCGCGCGATGGCGGCGCCAAATTCCGGCACCCGGAACAGCGCAGCGACCCCGGCGTATGCCAGGATGCCAGCGGTCGTTGCGCCAGCCAGCCATACCAGCAGCGGCAGGAAGTCGCCGGGCCAGCGGTAGGTGTCACCAGGGGCAACGAGGGGCAATACCACAAATGAGGAATGGTACAGAAGGGCGAGGGTCAACGCACACGCCAGAGTCGCCAGGATCATGGCGCCGGTTGCGCGGAAGAAGTCGCGCTCCAACCCGCCCAACCGCCGTCCAAGCAGCACGAGGAGCAGAGCGGCTTCAAACAGGTTCGCCAGGCTGAAGGCCAATCCCAGCCCGCTCAAGCCCATCCCCAGGCGCAGGAACGACCATCCCATGCTGATGTTGAGCGCCACCGCCGCGATGCCGACGATCACCGGCGTGCGGGTGTCCTGCATGGCGAAGAAGGCGCGCACGATCACTTCGGCGGCGGCAAATCCGGCAAGCCCCAGCGCATATGCCGACAGCGCCTCGGTGGTCAGCGCCGCCGACGCAGCATCGAAGGCGCCGCGCTGAAAGAGGGCGCGCAGCACCGGAAGCGCCAGCACGCCCAGGATCGCCGATGCGGGCAACGCCAGGAACAACACGGCGCGCACCCCGCCAAGCGCCGTTGCGCGGAGCGTTGCCCGGTCGCCGGCGGCATACTGGCGCGCCATTTCAGGGAAGAGGACCGTCGCCAGGCTCAGCGCGATCAACCCGTGCGGCAGCATCATTAACTGGAGCGCATAGGCGTTTGCCGCCAGCGCCGCGCTGCCCAGCGTCGACGTCAGGCTGACGATGGCAATCATATTGATCTGCCAGGCGGATTGCCCAAACAGGCGCGGCCCGAGCAACCGCAGCATCCGCCCGACGCCTTCAGCGTAAAACAGGTTCAGGAAGGGGAAGAATGCCCTGCGAACACCGGATCGGCGCTCGCCCCGATGGATCGAGTCACTCCTTGCAAGGGCGACCGACTGTGCGTTTCCACCCCGCTCATTGGCCACGTCTCGGATCCGATACATCGCTCCGACGGCGCGCAGCCCCGGCAACTGAACCAGGACAAAGAGCGCTGCGCCAATGTTGACGCCCCAGACCAGCCCATAGACGCCGAGCCAGGGTGCGAACAGCGCGCCGCCGATGATCCCCAGGTTGTACAGGTTCGAGCCGATGGCAGGCAGCGTAAACCGGTTGAACGACTCGAGCATCGCCTTGGCGAGACCGCCGACACCAAGCAGGAACGGCTGAATCAGCATCAGACGCAGCACGTCCACCGTGAGTGCGCGTTCCGCCTCATCCAACCCGCGCCCGACGGTCAGCGCCACGAGTGGCGCGGCAAGGATCCAGACGACCGCGCACGCCACTGTCAGCGCCAGCAGCGTCAGGTTCAGCACGGCAGAAGCAAGCCGCCAGGCATCACGCCGCCGTTCAAGCGCCTCAGAGAACACCGGGATGAACGCCGAACCAAGCGCGCCTCCGGCAACCACCAGGTAGATCAGGTCAAGAATGCCGAACGATGCGCGGAATGCTGCAAGCTCGGCGCTGGTGCCAAACTGGTGCGAGATCAGCACATCGCGCGCCAGACCAAGCACCCGACTCGCCAGGTATCCGGCCGCGACGATAATGGTATTCAGCAGAGCGCGTTTCATGAGAGAACCAAGAACCAAACCAACCCCAGGTAACCGTCACCGCTGCGGCTGCCCCTTCGCTCCGCCCATACCCCCGGCTGCACCCACGCGGTGACGGTCGCCTCGTGCTTCCCCTATACTCCCGGCTGCACCCACGCAGTGACGGTCGCCTCGCGCTTCCCCCATACCCCCGGCTGCACCCCCAGCGCGCAGCGCTGCCCGCCCCCCACGCGGTGACGGTCACCTCAACCCGGTTGCGCAGATCGTCGCTTCCTGGTATAATAGCGCACCAGAATGAGCGGCGCGTCGGCAGCCGCTTTCATTGTGAGCAGCACCCGTAGTTTCAAGGAGAATTTGAGTCTTGGCAAACACAAAGTCTGCTGAAAAACGCATTCGCTCAAATGCGCGCCGTGCGCTGCGCAACAAGATGTACCGCTCACGGGTTAAGACGGCGATTCGGAAAGCGGAGCGCGCCATCTTCGCCGGCGCCCCCGAACCGGAACTGGTTCGGGAGGCGATGAGCCTGCTGGATCGTGCGGCAGTCAAGGGGATCATCCACAAAAACAACGCCGCCCGGCGCAAGTCGCGCCTGGCAAAGAAACTCGCCAAAGCGATGGCGACCCCCACATCCTGAGTATCACGAGCACAGGCCAGCAACAATCAGTTCCAGTCCGGCTTCAATCTCTGCGCGTCCCGTTTTTGAGGCATGATCAAGTTCGAGCAGGCGCTGGTGCAGCCGCTGCAGATCAGCAAGGCTGAAACCGCGCGCCTGCTCGATGGCTTTACGCACCACAAACGGTTTCTGCCCAAGTCGGGTCGCAATATCATCGGGGCGCAGGCGCTGTGCGGCAAGATCCTTGACCCCCAGCAGAATTCGCACCTGACGCGCCATCATGAACAGAATGTACTGCGCTGCCTGACCGTCGTCGAGCAGGCGGCGCAACGCTGTCAGCGCCGCACTCCGACGACGCGCGCTGAGTTCGTCGATGAAGGCGAACAGATTTTGTTCCTGCGTATCGGCGACCAGCAGATCGACGTCGCGAACAGTAATATGTCCGCCATGCCCGACGAACGTGGCCAGTTTGGTCAGTTCGGTGACCAGCAATCGCCCGTCGTTCCCCGCCAACAGAGTCAACCGTTGCGCGGCATCTGTATCGAGCGTCACACCGAGATGTTTGGCGCGATCATGCAGCCAGCGCAGCAGTTCGGCGCCCTCACGGGGCATGCATTCGCGTATCTCAGCGTGCTTTTTCAGAAAAGTGAAAAGACTGCTCCGTTTATCAACATCGTCGCTTTCGAGAAACACGAGATCGCAGGCATCCGGCACACGCTCCAGGTATGCGCGCAGGTCATCGCGATCCTTGCCGGCTTTCTGATGTTTCAGCAGATCGTAGACAATGACCAGCCGCCGGTCGGCGAGGAATGGCATTGCCTCGCATGCCGTCGCCAGGTCATCAAGCGTTGCCCGCCGCCCATCAAGGGTCGTCACATTCAGATCGGCGACCTCGGCAGGCACACGCGCCTTCAGCGCCGCCAGCGCTTCGCTCCGTCCGTACTCATCGGAACCATAAATGAGAAACAGCATGGCGCAGCACCTGAAACAGGAGAAAACCCCACCTCCGGCGTGAGACGGATAGGTTTCGAACCTGCACAAGGCAGGTGGGTGCCGGCCCGTGGGTATCTGCGGCCCGCCGCATAGCCCATGATTTCGGAGCGCGACTCCCTTCGAAACTGTGTTGGCTCGAAACAACACACCGCCCCCGACCGGGGTAGGGTTACATTGATCGTACCACCAGACGTCGTTTCTGGCAACTAGACAGTTGGCGTGGTCTCCTGGCGCGATTGCCAGTGCGACAAAACATAGACCCACCATGCCCACAGAATGACGAGACCGAATGTACGATAAGAGGCAAAGAACAGAACGATGGAACTAGGCATAATGCCGACGGCGATGTTTTTAAATGTGCCAAAAGCCAGCAAGGCATATGCAATGATAAAAGTCATCGTAACAGAATGACGATGACACTTGCATGTATAATCAAGGCCGATCAGCAGTGGGATAAGCAAGATGGTCTGATAGTGATCCCAAGCGACCGGAATAAGGAGCAGCATGCAACATATCAGCAGACTGTATGCTTCCCACTGGATATAGCGTAATATGTTACGAAGTCGCCAGAGAACACCAATAGTTGTACCAAGCACTAACAAAGAAAAGAGGAAATGTCCCAAATTACCGATGTAAGACACGATATTTTCGTCTCGAGCGTGGGCTGATGCTGGATCTTGTAAGCGGGCAATGACTGCGTAGATCGATTGGTTGCTCAGGCGTGCAGTCCTTTGTCCGGAGGTCATCATAGTTACTCTCCAAAAGTCAAGCTCGTTTTTCCAACCAAAATATAATATCGAGCAAATCCAGCATATACCAACAGTTATCATCGCAGCAACGAGATGAATCCACTTTCGTTCAATAAATGAGATTACGAGCATAAAAAAAGGATATATTTTGATTAATCCTAGAAACCCTAAAACTACCGATGATATTAGCCCGTGATATCGATCCTTTAGCGCTATCGCAATAGATATCCCCAAGAGAAGCATTGAGTCCACCTGTCCAAGATGTATTGACCATTGTAAGGGAGAAAAGTTGATCGTGATCAGAATTGACAACACGATAAAAGATGCCCTAACAGAATTACGTGAAAGAGTAACCAGGATGGTTGAAATTATAACTGCAATCGTACTAAACACTTTGAACACCAAAGTGGCATCCTCAAGTGGTAGGTTTGTTATAGGTAGAATAATGAATAGAAAAAATGTCGGGTATTTGTACAGAAATGGTGCGAATGGAGTTTCTACCCTTTCTAGGTCGTATATAGGTTGATCACTTTGAAATCTTAGTAATGCATTGTAATAGGCGGTGAAGTCATAGCTATAATCAATCAATTGGTGGTAAAAGTTAATGCAACCCCACACGGCAGCACTACAAAGTGACAGAGACGCAATAAATAGAGCAGTGATCTCTCGTGGTTTCAGCAAGATGGACAGTATTCCAGCTATTGGAGGTACTATTAGCAGAATCCATCCCAATGGTTGATAGTACTCCCAATGCCGACCTATGTTTTTTGCCCCTGATATTATGTATATCCACGGGACCATGGTGGTAGCTATGCTATAAACTGTCAAAACTTCGATTTTATGGTGTTTTTGCAAAAATCGATTAATTATAATACCAAAAACAAATAACACGCACATTGACGATAAAATCGAGAAAATAGGAATTATTATATCTTTTGGAGAGTATATATACATAAAAATAACTAAAAGTGTTGTTATCGCCGAAAAAAACCATCTATTATTCATCTCCCCAAAAACTGAAATAATTAAAAAAGTTAGAAAAGGAAGAAAAATAAGAGCAATAGAATTCAAAGACGGAAAAATCGACCCTTTAGGATAGATTACCGATGTTTTATATATTATAAACCCCAAAGACCGCTTATCATTCCCAAAATTATTTTTCAGCGGCTCGATAAGGTAATTGATCAAAAGTGCATTTCCAGATGCCCTTAATAAGTAAACATATGATCGGGGTTCTCCTCCTTTTATATCGAACTTAAGATCGAGGAGTGAGGATAAATACAGATTAGATTTTGCTAAAACCTTAAGTTGACGAGTGTCTTCATATTTAGGACCTGCTACCAATCGTTGCTTTATGATGACATGATCGGTGATGCGTTCGAGAGGTATGGTTAGTGAGAGTGACGGAGGCGCCCAGGAGTAGGTTTCAACTCCGTTGAATTCAGATCCGTAAAGATAATCAAAGAGTAATACATGCACAGGGATACACCATATTGTGAGCACAATCAGGAGAGCGAACAAGCCTTGAAGCAAGATTGTTGTGAGAACTTCCCTTCGTTGCAATCGCCTGACCATCTTTACCTCCAGCCCCATTGTCAGATTGTCTGAGTACAGTACCGGTTACATAATACGCATCTTCATCCAGCCCGACGTGTTGTGGAAATCAACCACGACGCTTCCCGGCGGCACGAGTGCGTCGCATGCGGCGCGCAGGTCATCGCTCAGCGTCATGTCCAGAACCGGCAGCGCCTCTTCGAGTTGCGCCAGGGTGCGCACACCAAAGATGGGCGCAGTAATGCCTGGCTGATCCTTGACCCACAAAAGAGCAAGTTGGGCAGGCGTCAGACCATGCTCATGCGCGAGTGCGGCGAACGCGCGACCGATCTCGATACCGCGCGCAGTGACACGTTCAGCGTAGATGCCGCCACGCAGCACGACACGCGAGTCCGGTGGCGGCGCGGAGATGTCGGTATAACGCCCCGCCAGCACTCCCTGCGCCAGCGGCGCCCAGGGAATGACTGCCAGGCCATGCGCCTGGCAGAGAGGCAGCAGTTCATTCTCGATGCGCCGGTCGAGCAGGTTATAAGGCGGCTGCTCCGACACGTAGCGCACATACCCCTTCAACTCGCTAACCATGATCGCTTCCATCACGCGCCACGCCGGATGCGTCGAACAACCGACATAGCGCACCTTTCCCTGGCGCACCAGATCGGTCAGCGCCGCGAGGGTCTCCTCAACCGGCGTGTGCGGGTCAGGACGATGGATCTGGTAGAGATCGATGTGATTGGTCTGCAACCGGCGCAGGCTGTCTTCGCAGGCGCGCATCAGGTGCAGACGCGAGTTGCCCCGGTCGTTGGGACCGGGTCCCACCGGGAAGTGCCCTTTCGTCGCCAGGAAGACCTGATTGCGCTTGCCGTCGCGCACCAGCGCATGCCCGATGATGCGCTCGCTCTCGCCGTTGTTGTAACTGTTTGCGGTGTCGATCATGTTGATGCCGGCATCGAGCGCGCGATCAACAATACGCACCGCCTCGACTTCGTCGGTCGGATTGCCGAAATTCATTGCGCCAATGCACAACGGCGCCACGCGCACGCCGGTGCGTCCGAAAAGACGGTATTCCATGGTTGATGTCCTTGTTTGCAACGGTTCCGCCATCGACGCGGGGCAACCTGCCGCGGGCAATTCGCCGCGGGCAAACTGACGGGTTGCCCCTACCTTTCGCTCGCTTTGCAATGCTACCACACGTTCGGGGTGGGTTGTCGATTATTCAGCAAGGCGCAACGGCTCTTTCCGTCACGGTGCATGGCGTTATGTTACAATAACGGGGTGGTTGAGACAATCGTAAGATTGCTGGTCAGCGATCAGACGATCTGTGCTACTGCTGGAGCGAGCCAGGGCGGACGAAGGCTGCCTGCGGGAAAATGAAGGAGGCTGTTATGACGGCCGTTGCACCAGAACATCGGGCTACGCCGACCTCGCCCCAAACACCGCCAATGTGGGCGGACGTTGATCGCGCGCTTGCCGATCTCCACGCACGCAAAGACCCCTGGACTCAGGTCAGCCTTGATGAGCGGATCGCACTCCTCGCCACACTGCGTCGCGCGCTTGCCGATGCTGAAGAGCGCTGGATCACGCTGAGCCTGGAAGCCAAAGGACTGGCGCCTGGCGGGTATGGCGAGGGGGAGGAACGCACCTGGTTCACAATTCTCACCCGCGCCCTGCGATTGCTGCACCAGGCGCTGATGGATATCCGTGTGCAGGGGCGTCCCCAATTGCCAGACGGCTTAACTACCCGTCCCAACGAGCAGGTCGTGGCGCCAGTGCTGCCGGCGAGCCGCTATGATACTGCCATCTTCCCCCGGATGACCGGCGAGGTCTGGATCGAGCCGGGACTGACCGCCGAAGAGGTGCTGCAACAGCAGGCAGACGCCTATCGAACGCCGGCGGAACACGGGCGAGTCGGATTGGTGCTGAATGCAGAGACATCGAGTTTTCTTCCCGTCACCGATATTCTGCACAAACTGTTCGTCGCCAATGAAGTCGTTGCATTGAAATTGCACCCAACGCAGGCGCCGCTCACGTCGCTCTTTGAAGAAACCTTCCGCTCGCTCCTCGAATATGGCGTCGTTCGGCTGATCTATGGCGACCGCGACCTCGATGCATATCTCTGCGCCCATCCGCTGATCGATACCGTCCATTTCAGCGGCGCCGATGCCATATTCGACACACTGGTCTTCGGCGAGGGACAGGAAGGCGCAGAGCGCCGGATGCGCCATGAACCGGTGCTGACAAAGCCGTTTAGCGGCGAGGTGGGTAATGTCACGCCGGTGCTGGTCGTTCCAGGACCCTGGAGCGACGACGATCTGCACCACCATGCGATGCTGCTTGTACGCGCGTTTGTATGTAATGCGGCATATGTTTCTGCGGCTCCACGCCTGATCGTGCAGCACCGGAGCTGGCGTCAGCGCGATTCATTCCTGGCGGCGTTTGAACAGGTGCTGACGCGCGTCCCAACCCGGCAGGCGCCATTTCCAGAAGCGCGTCGTCAGCTCGATGCGCTGCTGAACGCTCATGCGCGCGCGCATCGTATCGGGCAGGCGGATATGGATCATCTGCCCTGGACGGTCATCCCCGATCTGACCCCATCGGCACTCGACACGGACTGCTTTGTGCGCACGATGTTCTGTCCGGCAGTCGGCGAACTGGCGCTCGATGCCAGGGACGCAGCAACGTTTATCGATGAGGCGGTTCAGTTTCTCAATCAACGTGTGCGGGGCACACTGGCAGTGACCATCCTCATCCATCCGCGCACCCTCCGTGATCGGCGGGTGCGTGCGGCATTCGAGCGGGCATTGAACGATCTCCGGTACGGCACAGTGGCCATTAATGCGGTGGCACAGCAGGCGGTGCTGGCCGGCGTGCTGCCGTGGGGCGCGTTTGCCGAAAAGAGTGATGGCCCGTTCAGCGGCAAAGTCGCAAATCCGCTGATGCTTCCTCGTCCACAAAAATCAATCTTGCGCGGTTCGTTCCGCATTCCCCGGATGTTTCTCTCCGTCGATCCGCACCACAACATCGAGGTGTGCAAAGCCATCACCCGGCTGGAACAGGCGCCCTCGCCGTGGCGCCTGGCGCAACTGCTGCGCCTGACATTGCGGAGGTGAGACCTGAGAGACCATCCTCCGAAGGAAAACGAGCGATGTCGGTCATCAACTTCAACACAACAAATATGACCCTGCGCCAGTTACTGGGCAATGGTCTGACCTACCATGTGCCGCTCTTTCAACGCGACTACAGCTGGACGCAAGATGAGTGGGAAGATTTGTGGCAGGATATTCAGAACACCATGACCGGCGCTGAACCGGCGCACTACATGGGATATCTTGTCCTCCAAACACAGGATCAGAAACGTTTCGATATTATCGATGGGCAACAGCGTCTGACGACGTTGAGCCTGCTGGCGCTGGCAGTGTTGAAGGCGCTGGACGATCTGGCACAGCGTAATATTCAGTCAGAAGACAATCGTCGCCGTGCAGAGCAACTGCGCAATAGTTTTATTGGCTATCTGGATCCTGTAACGCTCGTTCCGCAAACCAAACTCACACTCAATCGCAACAACGACGCTTTCTATCGTGATCGATTAGTTCCATTGCTGCCATTGCCACAGCGCGGACTGAGATCATCGGAACATTTACTACGGCGCGGTTTCGATTGGTTTTACAGAAGAGTCTCCGAAGAATACGCTGTTCATAAAGATGGCGCTGTTCTGGCGAGATTTCTCAGTGATACAGCGGATAAATTGTTTTTTACCGTCATTACGGTGAATGATGAACTTAATGCCTTTAAGGTGTTCGAGACACTCAACGCACGCGGCGTTCGCCTTTCACCGACCGATCTCCTGAAAAACTACCTCTTTTCAATTGTTTACCGTGATGGTTCTCACGAGACTGAGATAGAGGCCCTGGAACGGCGTTGGAACCGGATGATTGACCAATTAGGCAGTGAAAGTTTTCCTGGCTTTTTACGAGCGCATTGGAACAGTCGTGAAAAACTGGTGCGTGAGTCCGAACTTTTCAAAGTCATTCGTGCTGCAACTCCAAATAAAGGGCGAGTTTTTGAGTTGTTGCGGTACATGGAAGAGGATGTTCCAGTTTATGCTGCTCTGGCGAATCCAGAGGATCGACTGTGGACCGAGACGCAACGTGAGTATGTTCGCGAATTGCGGATGTTCAGCGTCCGTCAACCCTGGCCCTTACTCCTGGCGGCTTACCGCTCGCTTGATGAGGAGGGATTTACCAGCGTGCTGCGTGCGGTCAGCATCGTGTCATTTCGTTACAATGTCATTAGCAATATGCTAACCCACGAACAAGAGCGCGTATATAATGATATCGCACGGCGCATAACTAGTGGTGAAATAACACACTCTTCCGAGGTCATACGCGCCCTCGCGCCGATCTATGTCGATGATGAAACATTTCGCAATGGATTTGCAGTTAAGGTGTTACGAACTACTTCATCACGCAATCGGCAGGTTGCACGCTATATTCTGTCCATGATCGAGACACAAATATCTCATACTCATCATGATGCCGATAATGCGGCTTACTCGCTCGAACATGTTCTACCCGAAAATCCGACAGATGGCTGGGAACACATCGATGATGAACAGATCGAAGAATGGGTGTATCGGCTTGGTAATCTAACCCTGCTGGAAGCAACGCTTAACCGCGCTGTCGGAAATAAGCCGTTCAGCGAGAAACGACCGGTCTATGCTCAAAGTCAGTTTCAGATCACTCGTGATATTGCGGAACAGAATGAAGCATGGACGGTCGAGCGCCTGGCGGAGCGTCAGCGCTGGATGGCGCGCATTGCGACGGGTATCTGGCGTCTGCCGCAGATGGATGCGCGACGAACCCTGGGGTGACAGGTAGGGGCAGGTCTGATAGAGTGAACAATCAGACGTTGCTCAATCATTGCTCGTGTTGACCGTCTAGCGGCTGATGTTGGCTTCGACAGGCTCAGCCAACATCAGCCGCTCCACGTTCTTGATGGTCCGGGTTTTGGTTGATTGCGCTATGAGACCTGCCCCCATCATCGCGTGCGCGCGGCGTGGACGGCTTTCTCCGCCGCTTCCGCCAGCGTCGCCGCCGGGATCAGCGCCGACTCCGCCAGGATGCGCCGACCTTCCTCTTCGTTCGTGCCGACCAGACGTGCAATCATCGGTACGTCGGTCTGGACTTCCGATAGGGCGGCGACAATGCCTTTCGCCACTTCATCAACGCGGGTGATACCGCCGAAGATGTTGAACATGACCGCTTTCACGTTCGGGTCGGAGAGGATGATCTGGAGTGCAGTCTTGACCTTCTCTTTGCTGGCGCCGCCGCCAATGTCGAGGAAGTTGGCAGGCTCGCCGCCGTACAGTTTGACGACATCCATCGTCGCCATTGCCAGCCCGGCGCCGTTGACCATGCAGCCGATGTCGCCGTCGAGTTTGATATAGGTGATGCCTGCCTCGCGCGCGCGCTGCTCGGCTTCCGGTTCGTCTGAAGCGTCGCGCATCGCCTCGAGATCGGGGTGGCGGAAAAGACCGCTATCATCCAACACAATCTTCGAGTCCAGCGCCTGCAACGATCCATCGGCGCGCACCACGAGCGGGTTGATCTCTGCCAGCGACGCATCAACATCCATGTAGGCGCGGTAGAGCGCCATGGCAATCTGCGCGAACTGGCGCGCTTGCTTTGCATCGGTCAACCCAATGCCGTAGGCAAGATCACGCGCCTGGAAGTCGAGCAGCCCCAGCATCGGGTGCGCCGCCACCTTGACAATCGCCTGCGGGTTGGTTTTGGCGACTTCCTCGATTTCGACGCCGCCTTCTGCCGATGCCATCATGACAATCCGCCGCGAGGCGCGATCCATAATCGCGCCCAGGTAGATCTCACGCTCGTAGGTGATCGCTTCAGCCACCAGCACTTTTTCGACCGTCAGCCCTTTGATGTTCATCCCAAGGATCTGCCCGGCGACCTGCTCGGCCTGATCTGGAGTATCGGCAAGTTTGACGCCGCCCGCCTTGCCGCGCCCGCCAACGAACACCTGCGCCTTGACCACAACCCGCCCGCCAATCTGTTCGGCAATCGTGCGCGCCTCCGCTGGCGTCGCCGCAACACCGCCGCCTGTCACCGGTACGCCATAGCGCGCCAGAATGTCGCGCGCCTGGTACTCGTGCAGCTTCATCGCCTGTTCCTCTCCCTACTCACGTGTCTTTTGCGCGGATAGTATCATTTCCACTGCATTGCGTCAACTTTCCAGCACCACCCATGCGCGCCGGTCGCGTTTTGAAATGATCGGCGGATCGCCGATCAGCGCAACGTCGGTCAGCCAAATGAGCACCGCGTAGCGGCTGCGATAGGCGCGGGCGCGCACGTCGTCATCAAGGCACAGCCCGGCGGCGTGGCATTCGAGCAACGCCGCAATGTGCACTGGCGTCAGATCGTCGAATGTTGCGACACGCGCCGCTCGCGCAGTGGCGACGATGGGTCCGCTGGCACGTTTGAGGAATAGTGTATCACCGGCAGTAACACAGCCATACGGCGCTGCGCGCACCCGCAGAAAGCGCGACTCGATCGTCTTTTCACCGGCAAGGATGCGGCTCAGGTAGGGTTCGCGCAGAATGGCAAGATGGCGCGCCATGCAACTTTCGCCTCGTCGAATGCGTCGTAATGGGCAGAAAGGAGCGCCCGGACCGAGATGCTCCGAGACCCGAGCAGAGCCGGGCGGGAAAAGAACGATGGAAACTCGAACACTTCGTCGCGTCCGTAGTGAACGCATTCTAGGAGGCGTCGCCGCAGGCGTGGCGCGTGCCCTGAATATCGACCCAGTGTTTGTGCGCCTCGGCTTCCTGTTTCTGGCGCTGATCAACGGCTTTGGCACGCTGCTCTACCTGGCGATGTGGATCCTGACGCCAGCCGAGGATAGCCGGGAAATCGATCCCCGTGCGCAGATCCGCGAGAATATCGCCGATATGCGCGCGGTTGTTGAAGAGTATGTCGCACGTGTGCGCAGCCTGTTCGCGGCATGATATGCTGCGCTAGAGCGTTTCCACCGCCATTGCGACCGACTCGCCTCCTCCCAGACAGAGCGCTGCGATCCCGCGCCCGCCGCCGCGCCGGAACAGGGCATGGATGAGTGTTACCAGGATGCGCGCGCCGCTGGCGCCAATCGGATGCCCCAGAGCGATGGCGCCGCCATGCACATTCAGCCGGTCGCTGTCGAGGTTCAGCGCGCGAATGTTCTGAACGACCTGCGCAGCGAACGCTTCGTTGATCTCGAAGAGATCGTAGTCATCGAGAGTTGTCGCCGTCTGCGCCAGCAGGCGGCGAATGGCATATACCGGCGCCGTGAAGACCTCGCGTGGCGCCACCGCTGCCTGCGTTGCGCCGATCAACCGCGCCAGCGGGCGCGCGCCAAGGTCGGCTGCGCGTTGCGCGCTGGTGACCACCAGTGCAGCCGCGCCGTCGGTCAGACCGGGGGCATTGCCAGCAGTCACCGTCCCGTCGGGTGAAAAGGCGGGCGACAGTTTGCTGAGGGTTGCGAGACTCACGCCGCGACGCGGCGGCTCATCGACGGCAAGGGTATCGCCGCTCTGCGATATGAACGGGGCGATTTCATTGGCGAACGCCCCGGCGTCCTGCGCGGCGATGGCACGCGCCTGCGACTCAACGGCATACATATCCTGCTGCTCGCGCGTGATCCCGTAGGTGCGCGCCGTCCAGTCGGCGGCGTGCCCCATGTGATGATGCTCGAATGCGCACCACAAACCATCATAGATGAGCGAGTCAACCAGTTCAGCATTGCCCAGGCGATAGCCGCCGCGCGCCTGCGGCAAGAGATAGGGGGCGCGGGTCATGCTTTCCATACCGCCGGCGACGATGAGCGATGCTTCACCAGAGCGGATGAGCGCGGCAGCCAGCATCACCGCCTTGAGTCCGCTGCCGCAGACCTTATTGATCGTCAGCGCGCCGACCGATTCGGGGAGACCGCCGCGCAGCGCCGCTTGACGGGCGGGCGCCTGCCCAAGCCCTGCACCGACCACGTTTCCCATGATGCACTCATCAACCAGCGCCGGATCGATGGCAGCGCGCGCAACGGCGGCGCGCACCGCGTGCGCTCCAAGGTCGGTGGCAGGAACGGCGCGAAACATGCCCTGGAACTTGCCGATTGGCGTGCGCGCTGCGCCGATAATGACGATGTCGTTGGCGTTGAGCATTGATCATCCTCCTTCGATCCGCCTTATACCGGAAGCGGTGCAGCAACTTTACCGCTGCATAAAACCGCATTAGCGACTGGAACCGGCGCTTCACCTTTGTGAACGCACGGCCGCGATTGCCAACAGGAATCGGAGGGCATTCAGTCCTCGCGTTCCGCATGTGTCGGTGCTGCGAGTAGACCGGCGCGCACCGGTTTCGAGTGCAGGCGCCTGCGCTAGCATACATTCACGGCAGGATTGCCGTAGTATAGCACACCCCTTCGTTGCCGACGAGAATGAAAGTATGGTACACTCCCGCAATGTATGCACCAGTATCTGGAAGCGATTGTGAGCGGCGAAACGGGCATGCGAGCGTCACCTCCGCTGAGGCTGGCGATCCGCGCGATTGCGGCAGCGCTGGCGGCCACGCTGCTCGTGACCCTTCTGTGCCAGATACCGGTGGTGCACCGTGTTGATGTGGGGCGGTTCGACGCCGGGTATGTACGCGGCTTCTACGACCCGGAGCGCCGCGATTGGCCGCAGGCGCGCGCCTATCTGAACGGGTCGGACGGCAGCGCGCGCTGGACGCGCGCCGAGTCGTTTCTGCTGTTTCCGCAGGCTGGTCTTCCTGCTGAAGTGACGCTGCGGCTGCGCGGCTGGCGCGCCGATGGTCCGCCGCCGCAGGTGAGGATCATGGTCGATGGGCGCGAAGCGTACAGCGGCGCAACCACCGGCGAGTGGCAGGAGATTCGGCTGGCGGTGAAGCAACCCTCGCTGAAGCCGGAGGATGTGCTCATCACAATACGCTCTGACGTAGCGCCGATCAGCGTCGGGGATCCGCGGCCGGCGGGGGTGCTCGTCGATGCGGCCGAGTATCGCACGACAAGACCGCCGCTGCAACCGTATCCGGTGCAACTGGCATGGGGCGCGCTTGCCGGGGCGTTGCTGGCGCTGGCGCTGGCGGACACGCAGTGGGACGCACGGAAGTCCTGGCGCCGCTTCTTCACGCCGCTGCGCGCATGGACCGCCGGGATGCTGCTGATCGGTCTTGCCTGGCTGTTGCTGTACCGGCTTCAGCCAGCATACCCCTACCCGTTGCGTGGACTCTTGCCTGGGATCTGTGCGGCGCTTGGCGCAGTCACAATGGTGCGGTACGGACCGGCGCTCGCGGCGCGGCTGCCGCTCCTGCCGGATGTTCTGGCAGTGGGCGGCATTGTGGTGTGGACCGCAGCGATTCTGCTGGCGGCGCAGGATCACGTAACGCTGTCGGTTCCGGGGGTCGAGAAAGATTTCCGGGTGTTTGCGACGCGCGCCGTCGATCTGGCGCTGGTCTTCCGCGCCGATGGGTTCTACAACATGGGGTATCCGCTCCTGCTCTGGTGCGTTACACCATTGACCAACGGAAATGTCTTCCTGGCGGCGCGACTGATTGCCGCTTTTTTGGGCGCGATCTTCCTCGGCGCGTCCTGGTTGCTGGCGCGTTGTGCGCTGGGGCGCGCTGCGGCGCTTGCGGCGCTGGTGATGCTGGCGCTGAACCCGTTTGTAGTGCAGTATGCGCTGTACATCGGCAGCGATATGCCGTTTGCGGCGTTCTGCGCGTTGACCCTGGCGCTGCTGGCGCAGTGGGCGGACCGGAAGCGCGTCTGGCTGCTCGTTCTGGCCGGCATCGCCGCAGGCTTCGCGTTCCTGGTGCGACATCCCGGCATTCTGCTGCTCCCCTTCGGCATGCTGGTTGTGTGGATGAGGTACGAGGCGCGAGGCGCGAGGCGCGAGGGGCGCGAAGCAAGGGAGACGCGGCAAGAAGCAAACGTTCAACGTTCAACGTTCAACGTTTCCGCCTTCGCCATTGCTTTCTTTATCGCAATTGCGCCACAGATGGTCGTCAATGTGCGCGATACGGGCAATCCGTTCTACAGCCAGCAGGCAAAGAACATCTGGCTCGCTGTGTACGGCGACAGCGACTGGGGGCGCTGGAACGAAGTGAGCAATGATGTGCCGCTCACCGATGTTATTCTCGAAGATCCGGCGCGCTTTGCAGGCGCATGGTGGTCGAACCTGCGCGCATTCATCGGCGCGGGCGCAGAGTCGGCAGGCGATGCAGGGCAGGCGTCGCAGTTGCGGCTGCTGGCATTTCCGGCGAACTGGCTGGCAGTGGCCGGTCTCGTCGGATGGCTGGCGCTGATCGGGATGCGATGCAGAGGAATGGATGCAGCGCCGTCGGTCTCGCAGTTTGCGGCGCTGTTGCTCGTGTGGATTGCGCTGTACGCCGCTGCGCTCGCTGTGGGCCTGCCGTTGCAACGCTTCTTCCTGCCACTCACGCCAGTCTATGCCATTGCAGCAGCGTGGACGTTGATGCAGGCGATCAGTATGCTGGCGGCGCGACGGGCATGGAGTCCGGCGCGGCTCTGGATCGTCGGCGTGCTGGTGTTCCTCGTGCTCCTGTGGCAGGGATTCGCCATTGGCGCGCGCGAGGTTCTGGATCGTCAGCCTGCCGATGAGGTCGCAGCGATACGCTTCGTGCAGCAGACAATCCCGCCGGACGAACCACTGCGCGCTGCGCTGGCGCCCGGCGATCCGGTCGGGAAGTATTCCGCGATTGCGCATCGTATTGCGCCGCCGGAGCGGGAAACGCGCTACCTGCTGCACAGCAGCAAGGCAGGAGCGCGACCTGACGGTGTGGTCATCGCAACATTCGGCACATACGCATTGGTACAGGTTCAACCGTGAGCGGAACGCAATCACAGGCACAACGGTTCAATCTGCGCGGCTGGATGGCGTCTGCTGCTTCCGAGACGCGCGCCTCCCCGCTTGCCACGACCTATGGGTTGCTGGCGCTGCTGGTCGTGGCCGGCATCATGCTGCGTCTCTGGTTCATCAGCGTCAGTCCGCTCGATCCGCGCTACTCCAATGCCGACGACGGCGACTACTACCGGCGGGCGCTGCGGTTTGCCGTGACCGGCGCGTATGTCGATGACGCCTGGCTCATCCGTCCGCCGCTGCATGTGTTCTTTTTTGCGCTCTGGCTGCGGCTGGCGTTGATCCTCGGCGTTCCCCAACTTGGTCTGCTCTTCGTGCAACTGGCGCAGACAGCGCTGGCGGCGCTGATGCCGCTGATCGGCTTCGATCTGGCGCGGCGCTTGTTCGGCAGCCCACGCGCCGGGCTGCTGTTCGCCGGGTTCCTGGCGCTCTGGCATCCGCTGGTCGAGCAGACGACCGTGCTGTTCAGCGAGCATCTGTACCTGTTTCTGTTTCTGCTCCATCTCTGGCTGCTGGTGCGCTACGACCAGGAAAGGCGGCTGCGCGATCTGGCGCTGGCGGGTGCGGCGCTCGGCGCAGCGGCGCTCACGCGCTCACCGGCGCTGTATGCGAGCGTGTTCGTGGTGGGGTGGCTGGTCGTGCGCGCGCTGACGACGGCGCGATCCGGCGCTGCGTCGCACTGGGAAGCGGCAAAAACGGCAATCACGCCAGCGATTGTCGTTATGGCGGCGTGTCTGGCAATCGTCGCACCCTGGACAGTGCGCAACTATCTGACCTATGGTCATCTGATCCCGGTCGATACCCTGGGGCAGATCAACCTGTGGCTCGACCTCGACGATGTGGCGCGGCGGAACGAAAACATCGAGATACTGCGGCGCATGCCGCAGTCAGAGCGCCACATCTACGCCCTCGAACGCGCGCGTGACATCCTGGCTGCCGATCCGCTGCGCCCGTTCCGCTCGATGTGGGACACCTTCCGTCATATCTGGAAAGCGCAGTTCATTGAGGATTACTTTGTCAAGCAGAGTTTCTTCACCCGGCCATTGCGCGAAACGGCGCTTCTTGGTCTGGCGGGCGATCTGATCTGGCTGGCGTTCACAACGGTGGGACTCGCCGGTCTTGCGGGGCGCGCGCGTGAAGGGATTCATTTCCGCCTGTTTTTCCTGACGTGGATTGGCTATTCATTGCTGACCGTGCTCATCTTCCATGTCGAACCCCGTTATCTGTTGCCGCTGTGGGTCATGATCGCGCTGTACGGCGCAGGGATGACAGCAGTGCGCTGGAACGGCGTGCGCGCAACGCCGCGCCTGGCGCTTCAGGCGGCAGTGGTGGCGGCGTTCTTCGCGTTACTGCTCACCTACCGCGACTATCCGGCGATTATCGGCGGCGGCGTCGCGCGCGAACGCGCCATGATCGCCGGTCTGTCGGCATATCAGGCGGGCGACTATCCTGCTGCGGAACGGGCGTTTCGCGCTGCGCTCGAAGCGCAACCGCGTTTCGTCGATGCACAGGTGCATCTAGCGCTGGCGCTGGCGGCGCAGCAGCGCCACGACGAGGCATTGGCGCTGATCCAGCGCAACAGTTCACGCCACGCCGAACTGGTGTTTGGTGCGCTGTTGCGCGACACCGGCGACACGGCGCAGGCCGCGGCGCTGCTGACGTACATCGAAACCATTGCCGGCGAAGACATTCAACGCTGGGCGCTGGCGTGGCTGCACCCGCCGCCAGCAGCCACGTTGTCTGTGGGGACTGGTCTCGACATAGGCTACCTTGCCGGATTTTCACCCGCTGAGCAGGGCGCAACCGGCGGTTTCCGCTGGCTCGAAGGGCAGGGCGTGATCGTGCTGCCGCTGGCGGAACCGCTGCACGACGATGCCGTCGTCGTCCTGTCGATGACCGGCGGCGAATCGGCAGCGACCACGCCGCTGACCGTGCGCGTTGGGAACGGACCGGCGTGGCGCGTGGAAGTTGCGCGTGGGCAATGGCGGCGCTACCATCTGCTGGCGCCGGCAGGGAGCGTGGCAGAGCCGCGGCTTGTCATCGACCTGCGCGCGCCGACCTTCGTGCCTGCGCTGCGCGACCCCGCGAGCGACGACGCGCGCGCCCTGAGCCTGCGCCTGGCGCACGTGCAGGTGCGGCGGTAGGGGTTGGGGAGGTCGATGCAAGCGACTCTGCGTGTGGTATAGTTATCCTAATACACGCACAGGAGGCAGCAATGACCACGGTTCCACCCCCTTATCGCGATCAAGTCCTGGCAGAGCTGGACGCGCTGCCAGAGGAATATCTGCTATCAGCGGATGAATGATCGCCTTATCGTCCTGATCACTATCTACTCGAAAACGGAACAATCTGACATTGCGCCGCGCGAGATTCGCCGGATTATTCGTGAGTATGAAATGCAGGCGACACAACATAAGGATCGTCGGAGGCAACGGGGTCAGCATAGATGCCTGTACCGAGCGAAAGCATTGGAGATTACCGAATCGCCAGCATCTGGGAAACGGCGATCAAAGTTAGCCTGATAGAGCGATCAACCAGATGTTGCCTGATACTTGCCCGTGTTGACCGTCTTGCGGCGGACGTCGGCTGAGCCTGTCGAAGCCAACGTCCGCTGCTCCACGTCCTTGATTGCCGAACGAGGTCGTGTCGGTTTTTGACGTACCGGGTATGTCGAAGCCAACGTCCGCTGCTCCACGTCCTTGATTGTCCAGGTTTTGGTTGTTCGCTCTGTGAGAAAGATCGTCTTGAGCCAGCCCACATTTTGCGCACAGAAGGACCGATCGCACAGCGAGTAGTGAACTCCCCAAGGGTCGGTATTGCGGCTATGACGGTCCTGCGGAGCCGCTCTACTGAAACGCGACGCCCTCAACACCACAACCCGCAGGTCATGGTACAATCCTGTGTGTCTCGATCATCACGAGGGGTTATGACGCAACCAACGATCCTTGCCACCGACCTGGAAGGCGTGCTGGTTCCCGAGATCTGGATCGCGGTCGCCGAGCGCGTCGGCATCGAGCGGCTGCGGTTGACGACGCGCGATATTCCCGATTACGACGAACTGATGCGCGGGCGGCTGGCGTTGCTGCGCGAGCATCGCCTGACCCTGGCGGATATTCAGCGCGTCATCGGCGCCATCGACCCGCTGCCCGGCGCGGTCGAAGCGCTGGCGCGACTGCGGGCGCGGGTGCAGGTGATCATTCTGTCCGATACGTACTACGAGTTCGCAATGCCGTTGATGGCAAAACTCGGCTGGCCCACGCTCTTCTGCCATTCGCTCGAAGTCGATGCGCAGGGAGTGATCACCGATTACCGCCTGCGTCTGCCTGACAGTAAGACGGCTGCGGTGCGCGCGCTGCGCGAACTCGGCTTCCGGGCGCTTGCAGTCGGCGATTCGTACAATGATGTGGGGATGCTCGCCGCTGCGGACGCTGGCGCGCTGTTCGATCCGCCGCAGAATGTCGTCGCCGATTTCCCGCACTTCCCGGTGCTGCGCGGCTATGACGACCTGCTGGCGTTTGTCGAGCGAGAAATAGCGAGAGATGGGATGTAACGGCGCTCCTTATATGTGAAATCTTTGCGCCTGTGTGTGAGCGCCCCGGCGCCCGACGACTCATGAACTTCGACTACATATTCCGCTACCCGTCTATCTGCCCGGCGGCTGAAGCCGCAGGCTTCGGCATCCATTGGCTGAACCTGTCGAAGTCAACGCCAATCGGCAGGGGCAGGCATTGTGAGCCAAAGTGTAGAATTCGGATGTCGCTTCACTTTCAATCTGACACTTTTACCCTGCAACAGCCATGACTGCTGAGACGCTCTCCATTCTCGCTACTGAAGCAGACTCCGACGCCCCGCACCGCTGGCCCTTCAGCATCAGCGTCGTCATTCCGGCGTTCAATGAAGGACCGCGGGTGGGGGGCGTGGTGCGCGCAGTGCGGGCGCAGATTCCTGATGCCGAAATCATCGTTGTTGACGACGCATCGACCGATGACACGGCGGATCAGGCGGCTGCCGCCGGGGCGCGCGTCATCCGTCGTCCGCACAATGTGGGAAATGGCGCCGGGGTGCGCACCGGGATCCGCGCCGCCAGCGGCGATGTTGTGATTGTGATCGACGCCGATGGGCAGCATAACCCTGCCGACATTCCGCGCCTGTTGCAGCATCTCGACCGATACGACATGGTGATCGCCACACGCCCGGATCGCGACAGCCACGAGAACCTGGTGCGCTGGTTCGGCAACAGCGTGCTGAATGCGCTGGGAACGTACCTGTCCGGCTTCCCGATGAGAGACCTGACGTCGGGGTTCCGCGCATTTCGGCGCGAGGTGATGCTCGAGTTTCTCCATCTGTTGCCGAATACCTTTGGCTGGCCCATGACGAGTGCGATGGCGTTCGCAAAAGCAGGTTACCACATCCGGTTCGAGCCAGTGGCGATGAACAAGCGCCAGGGCGGGCGCAGCACTCAGAAATTGTTCAAGAACGGCGTGCGCAACATTCTCATCATGCTGCGCATGGTCTCGATGTTTGCGCCGCTGCGCGTCTATTTTCCGGTGGCAGCGACGATGTTCTTCCTGAGCCTGCTGTCGTTCGCCATCAGTTACTTCATTACCGATGTCGGGCGTTTTCGTGTGCCGAACTCGTCGGTGGGCCTGTTCGTCGGCGCAATTGTTGTGTTCATGTTCGGTCTGCTGGCTGAGCAGATTGCCGGACTGCGTTTTCAACGGCGCGATCTGTGAAACCTCTTCTCCGCTGGTTGTTGCGTCTGATCGGTCCTGCGCTGCTCGTTTTTTTCCTCTGGCGTAGCGACCTGAACGCCCTCGGTGCGGCGCTCGCCGGCATCGATCTCGCTCCCGCACTCCTCTCGCTGGCGCTGATGCCGGTGTTTGTCTGGGTGAAATCATGGCGCTGGAGCATCATTGTGCGTGAGCAGGGATACACGCCGCCTTCGCTGAACTATCTGGCGGCGCTGTACGCGATTGGGCTGTACGCCGGCGGCATCACCCCCGGTCAATCGGGCGATTTCATCAAAGCCTGGTATCTGCGCGAGCGCGGAGTGCCGCTGGCGCCCGGTCTGCTGAGTATTCTGCTCGACCGCCTGTTCGATTTTGTCATCTGGGCGGTAATGGCGGTGCTCAGTCTGGCGGCGTTCATCGATGTATTTCCCGCCGAAACGCGCGGCGTGGTGCGACTGGCGACCATCGGCTTTGCAGCGGCGGTGCTGATCGCCACGCCCGGGTTGATGGCGCGCACGCCGCGGGAATGGGCGCTGGGGCTGGCGCTGCCGCTGCTACGCGGGCGCCTGCGTGCGGCGCTCGAACGCCTGCGCGACCAGTTCGCACCGCTCAGCCTGCGCTTCACCCCGCTGGCGCTGCTGCTGATCAGCACCCTCGGTTCGGCGACCTCGACCTTTGTGCGCATCTACCTGATGTATCTGGCGCTGCGGCTGGGCGATATTCCGGTGCTCGAAATCCTGGCAGCCACCGGCTTGATCGCCATTCTCCAAGCGCTGCCGATCAGTTTCGCCGGCGTCGGAGTGCGCGATGCCGTGTTGATCGCCATGCTGCAACGCCACGGACATCCTGCCGAGATTGCGCTGAGCCTCTCGGCGCTGTTCCTGCTCATCAATATTCAGCATATTCTGATCGGGTTTCTGGTTTCGTTGCGCTACCCGCCGGGCGAAGCGCCCCCGGCGACAATCGCGGAGATGCAACAGAGAACTGAGAACTGAGAACTGAGAACTGAGAACTGAGAACTAAGAACTAAGAACTCTGCGCCTTTGTGTGAGTCTATTCGTCAAGGTCAGGAGAGCGTGTTTAAGAACTTCGCCCAATGGCGCGCGCTGGTACGAATACTGCCGCTTGTCATTGCCGGCATGATTGTCGGTGCGTGCAGCGCAACGCCAACTGTCGTCGAGGAACGAGTTGTTGATGGTCTGACAGTTGCCCTCGAACGACCGGCGCAGCCGGTGGCGCTGCACGACTATTCGTTCACGGCGACGATTACCGACGCTGCCGATCAGCCGGTCGATGCAGCGCTGGTGTATTTCGACTTTACCATGCCGCAGATGGAAATGGGCGTGCATCAGCCGATCGCCGACCGGCTTGGTCCCGGTAAATATGGGGTTCGCACGATTTATTCAATGGAGGGCGACTGGCGCATTACCATCGTTGCAACGATTGACGGGCGCGAGGTGCGCGCCTGGTTCGACCACCCGGTTCTTCCGCCATAGCATGTGAGCACAAAGGACGTCATATGACTGGCTCACCCATTCGTTGGGGCATTCTCAGCACCGGGCGCATTGCCGGCGTTTTCGCCGAAGCATTGCAATCGCTCGATGACGCACGCCTGATCGCCGTTGGATCACGCAGCGCCGATGCCGCCGCCGCGTTTGGCGACCGCTTCAACGTACCACGCCGCTATGCTTCGTATGAGGAACTCGCCGCCGATCCCGATGTTGACATTATCTACATCGCAACGCCACACGCGCTGCACGCTGAGAACTGCCTGCTCTGCCTGCGCTGCGGAAAAGCGGTGCTCTGCGAGAAACCATTCACGATCAACGCGCGCCAGGCGGCGGAAGTCATTGCCGTTGCCCGTGAGCGCGGCCTATTCCTGATGGAAGCGATGTGGACGCGCTTCCTTCCGGCGATTGTGCGGCTGCGCGAATTGCTGGCAGCCGGCGCGATTGGCGAAGTGCGCATGATTGCCGCTGATTTTGGTTTCCGCACCAGCGTCGATCCGCGCAGTCGCCTGTTCGATCCGGCGCTCGGCGGCGGCAGCCTGCTTGATGTAGGGGTCTACCCGGTGTCACTCGCCTCGATGATCTTCGGCGGCGAACCGGAGCGGATTGCGACCCTGGCGCATCTTGGCGCAACCGGCGTCGATGAGGAGGCAGCGATGATCCTCGGCTACAGCGGCGGGCGGATGGCGGTGCTGTGGAGCGCCATTCGCACCGAGACGCCGCACGAGACGACGATCATGGGCACGGACGGCATGATCCGCGTCTACCCGCAGTGGTGGCGCGCCACAACGCTGACGCTGATCCGCAGCGGACATGCCGATGATGTGATTGAAGCGCCGTACAGCGGCAATGGCTACCAGTACGAAGCGATCGAAGCCATGCGCTGCCTGCGCGCCGGCCTCACCGAAAGCCTGGTCATGCCGCTCGACGAGACGCTCGGTATTATGCGCACCCTGGACGCCATTCGGGCGCAGTGGGGGCTAACCTATCCAATGGAATGAGGAGCACGACCATGCAGTATGGTCACGTCGCCGGAATCGACAAACCAGTCTCGCGCCTGGTCCAGGGATCGGTGATGATCTCGACGCGCAATCTGGCAGAAAGTTTTCGCCTGCTCGATGCGATTTTCGCTATGGGATGCAACACGTTCGATACCGCGCATGTGTATGGGCAGGGGGATAATGAGCGTGCGATGGGGCGCTGGGTGAACGAACGCGGCATCCGTGATCAGGTGGTGATCATCGGCAAAGGCGCGCATCATAACGCCGACCGCAAACGTGTCACGCCTTTCGACATTACTGCCGATCTGTTCGACTCACTGGCGCGATTCCAGTTCGACTCCATCGATCTCTACCTGCTCCATCGTGATGATCCATCGGTTCCGGTCGGTCCAATCGTCGAGGTGCTGAATGAACATCTTGCCGCCGGGCGTATCCGTGCATTCGGCGGGTCGAACTGGAGCCATCGACGGATCGCCGAAGCCAATGAGTATGCCGCCGCTCACGGATTGACGCCGTTTGTGGCAAGCAGCCCGAACTTCAGCCTGGCAGAGCAGTACCGTGAACCATGGGAAGGGTGCATCAGCATCAGTGGACCGCAGAATGAAGAGGCGCGCGCCTGGTATGCCGAACAGCGCATGCCGCTCTTCACCTGGTCGAGTCTGGCAGGCGGCTTCTTCTCGGGACGGCTGCGGCGCGACAATCTCGATACGTTCGAGGACTATCTCGATAAACTGGCGGTCTATTCCTATGCCGGTGAAGAGAACTTTCGTCGCGTGGAGCGTGTGCAGCAACTGGCGGAGGAGAAAGGGATGAGCATCCCGCAGATCGCGCTGGCATACGTGATGAGCCAGCCGCTCGACATCTACGCCCTGGTTGGATGCCGCACGCCGGAAGAGTTTGCCGCGAATCTGGCAGCGCTGGAGGTGCGCCTGACGCCGGAGGAGTGCGCCTGGCTCGACCTGCGGAGCGATGAGCGGTAAAGGTAACCGTTGTTGCTAGAGCCTGTTATGCACTTCAAACGTGGTATGATTTCAGTATGACACGTAAACCCTCTCCAAGCGATGTGAGCGACGAGGAGCGGGCCTTCGTCGCTCCCTCCCTGACCTTCATGACCGAAGACGCCCCGCAGCGCGACCACGCGCTGCGCCCCCCCCCCCTGCGGGGGGGGCAGGGGGGGGCAAGGGGGGGCGCCGCGCGCGCCGGCGATGACGGGCATCAACGTCCCCCCCTTTCCCTCCCCCCGCATGCGGGGGGAAAGGGGGGCGGCAAGGTCCACGTGGCGGTTGATACGCTGGGCCAGTTGCTGGCCGCGATGCGCTGAGCCTGCCGAAGCGTGGTCGTCACGCCCGCCAACGAACCGGAACGCGCGCCGCAACGTTCCTGTGTTACGATCCTTCCGGCATCACATCCCCGTCCTCGTCGGCGGGTCTGCTCAGGTCGATGGTGGCGGGTCCATAACGCATGCGGCGCGCAAGCGCGACGATTGATTGGCCATACGTTGAGCCTGGTACTG
>CALGYB010000123.1 GCA_937935075.1 uncultured Roseiflexus sp.
GTGGTTGCGCTGCGGGGCGTCTTCGGTCATGAAGGTCAGGGAGGGAGCGCGGCGCCTGAGCCGGTCGAAGCGACGAAGGCCTGCTCCTCGTCGCTCACATCGCTGGGATAGGGTTGACGTGTCATACTGAAATCATACCACGTGTATCTCTGAAGTGCATAACAGGCTCTAAGGACACGAAGCGCACGAAGGTGAATTGACGAGCATTTCCTTTGTGCCCCTTTGTGACCTTCGTGGTTGCTTGTTGCAGTGAAGTCAAAGATATGACGATCCCTATTCGCATACGGCGCTGGCTGGCATTCGGGCAGCGCCTGGCGCCGATAGTCGCAGTTATGATGATGTTGTCCGCGTGCGGCGCGGCTGCGCCAACTATTGAGCCGCGCGCCCGACTCGCCGTTGCCGAGGCGATGGCAGGCGGCGACGCCGCCGGTTTTGCGCGCGCAACCGCGCCCCGTCCCTTCATTTTCCCACGCGACCACGGTCCCCACCCTGAGTATGCCATTGAGTGGTGGTACTATACCGGCAATCTTCAGTCGTCCGAAGGGCGGCGCTTCGGTTTCCAGTTCACTATCTTTCGCACCGGACTGATGCCCGGCGACCCGGAGCGCCCTTCCGCGTGGGCATCAAACAGCGTCTACATGGCACACTTTGCGCTCAGTGATATAAGCAGTGGGGCGTTCCATGCCTTCGAGCGCTTCAGTCGCGGCGCGGCCGGGTTGGCAGGCGCACAGCCTGAGCCGTTCCGCGTCTGGCTCGAAGACTGGGTTGCCGAAGGAATAGGACCCGATGGCATGCCCATGCGTGTATACGCCGCCGAAGGGGATGTGGCGATCGACCTGACGCTGGCAGCCGGTAAGCCGCCGGTATTGCAGGGTGACCGCGGCTTGAGCCAGAAAAGCGCTGATGAAGGCAATGCATCGTATTACTACTCCTTTACCCGCATGCCGATCAATGGCGCCGTGCGCGTTGGCAATACCACGTACCAGGTGAGCGGCCTGGGCTGGATGGACCGCGAGTGGAGCACAAGTGCGCTCGGAGCGGATCAGGTCGGCTGGGACTGGTTCGCACTGCACCTGGACGATGGCCGCGATCTCATGTTCTACCGGTTGCGCCTGCGCGACGGAGGCATCGATCCGTACAGCAAAGGGGTGCTGGTCAGCGCCGAAGGAGCGGCGCGCCGCCTGAGCGTGGACGACGTGCTGGTCGAACCGCTCGATGAGTGGACAAGCCCGCGCAGTGGGGCGACCTATCCGGCACGCTGGCGGTTGCGTGTGCCCGCAGCAGCGATTGACCTCACCCTGACGCCGCTGCTGGCAGACCAGGAGTTGCCGGTGACGGTCGTGTACTGGGAAGGAGCGGTCGCCATCAGCGGCAGCGCTGGCGGCAGCGGGTACATCGAGATGACCGGTTATACCCCAGAAGACAGATAGCAACGTTCATAGATACGTAAACCCTGAATGATATGCCAGGAGCGGCTGTGGAGCACCGTCTGACCTGTAAAGTCTACTACGAAGACACCGACGCACTCGGCGTCGTGTATCACACCAACTACCTCAAATATATGGAGCGCGGGCGCAGCGAGTATGTGGAACGGTTTGGCAAACCAATCTGGGAGTGGAATCAGTCCGGTTACTACATTGTCGTCTATGCGATGAACATTCGTTTCAAACGTGCTGCGCAACTCGGCGACATCCTCGAAGTTGTGTCCACATTTAACTTGCAGTCGCCATACCGGGGATTGTTCAAGCAGCGCATCGAGCGCGATGGACAGACCTATGTCGAAGCCGAGGTAGAACTTGCGTGCCTCGACCCGCACTTCAATCTGCGCGAGTTTCCGCCGGAGTTTCGTTCGTGAGACCTCGCTAACGCACACCAATCAGGCGTAACACATCATCGCGGGTCAGATGCAATCCAGGCGGAAGATGCCCCGGCGGATACGATTGCAGGTCCTCGGCATCGAACACCAGGTGAAGGGCAGTGATTGAAGGTTCGCGCAGCATGGCGCGCAGCAGTTGCACAAGGGAGAGCAGACGAAGCCGCGGAACGTTTTGCGGGCGCACAAGACGGTTGCGCTGGGCGAAGCCCAGCGCAGCATCGGGAGACGGAAACGCAAGCAGCGTGCGGGGACGTTTGTGACCGTCGGCAGATGCCACGCTCCCGCTCGGCAGCCAGAACACATAGAACGCATCACCGCCTGCGTGCATACGCAGAGCAGCGAGCGCAGCGCGCAGCGCCTCGAGATTGAGCCCCTGCTCAGCAGCAAGTGTATGAACGTCGTCTTCCATTCAGGCAAGCAGGCTCCATGCCGTAGACGTAAAGTTGATAATGTCGGTGCGCTCGATGGCGGCAGCAAACAGGAGCAGGATAAGCAGCAGCAACACCAGCAGCATGAGCGCTGAAAACGCCTGACGGCGAGCGCTGACGCCATTGTCGGTCAACTCTTCCGTTATATTTGATCGCGTCTCATCATTATCGTTGGCCATAGCGCCCCCTAATCTTTGAGTGCTGCCCGAATCTGTTCCGCAATCGCGCGCAGTTCGGATGGCTCGGCAGGATTAGGCGTCCATGGGCGCAGGACACGGTCGCCCTCCCAGCGCGGTATCAGATGGACGTGGTAATGAAACACCACCTGTCCCGCAGCGGCGCCGTTGTTCTGAACAATGTTCAACCCATCGATATTGAGCGCATCACGGATCGCCAGCGCCACTTTCTGCGCCGTCCGCGCCACTGCTGCAATGAGATGCGGGGGCGTGGCGAAAATGTCCGGGTGCTCTTCCTTGCAGATCACCAGCGTATGACCCCGACTGGCGGGATTGATATCCATAAACGCCAGCGTCTCATCGTCCTCATACACTTTGACCGATGGCAATTCGCCGCTCACAATACGCGAAAAGACGGATGGCATACTTTCCTCCCCATGCTCTTCAACAGACGCTCAACGTCGACGCAGCCACTCCTGAAGCGCCGCGAGACCCCAGGTATTCGCTACCTGTGATGCACTTGCCCAGCCGCGCCGTGCGGTGACGACGCCTAACCGCATCCACGCCAGATTGTCGGGATGGTGGGCATCACTGTTGATCGTGACAGTGGCGCCAAGCGCCAGCGCGCGTCGCACCGCGGGACCGTCCAGGTCGAGGCGGTGCGGCCCGCTGTTGACTTCCAGCAGCACACGATGGTCGGCGGCGGCGCGTGCCAGGGCATCGATATCGACCGGCGCACCTTCACGCGATCCGAGCATCCGCCCCACCGGATGACCGATGATATCGACGTGCGGGTTACGCACGGCGCGAATCAATCGCTCAGTCGCGGCTTCGGGCGACTGGCGCAACTGCACGTGCGCCGAAGCGACCACAATATCGAGTTCTGCCAGCACATCGTCGGGCAGCGCAAGGTTTCCTTCAGGAGTAATATCGACCTCGACGCCTTGCAGGATGCGAAACGGAACGCCGCGCGCTCCGTATTCCGCATTCAACGCCTCGATGTCGTGGCGCTGCGCGTGCAGCCGCTCCGCGTTCAGTCCGTGGGTCAGCCCGACATACGCGCTATGGTCGGTGATGGCGATATGGGAATAGCCACGGGCGCGCGCCGCTTCCGCCATTGTGCGAATATCGGCGCGCCCGTCGCTCCAGGTGCTGTGCATATGCAGATCGGCGCGGATGTCGCTGAGTTCGACCAGCCGCGGCAGCATACCGGCGCGCGCCGCCTCGAACTCCCCTTCGTCCTCGCGCAATTCCGGCGGGATCCAGGGCAGACCGACGGTGGCGTACACTTCTTCTTCGGTCGCGCAGGTTAGCAACGTGCCATCGGTGCGCCGGAAGCCATGCTCGCTGAAACTCAACCCCCGCGCCAGCGCCAGTTCGCGAAAGCGAATATTGTGCGCCTTGCTACCCGTAAAGTGTTGCAATGCCGACCCCCACATGCCCGGCGGAACGGCGATCAGGTCCGCCTGTATGCCGTTGTGGAGGAGAATGCTGGCTTTTTCGTCCCCTGCCGACTCGACCCGCGCCACAAGCGGCAGCGTCGTAAAGGCGCGCACAACGGCCGGGGCATCATCGGCAGCCGCCAGAATGTCGAGATCGCCGACCGTGGGGCGGCCCCGGCGCAGGCTGCCGGCATATGCCGCCTGGGACAGCGCAGGCGCAGCGCCACGCAGGGCATCGATCAACGTTTCGGCGATTTCGAGCGCATGCGCCAGCAGCACACGGCGCTCCTGCCGTTCCGCCGCACGGATGCCTTGCAGAATGCTTTCGATCGTTTTAGCGCCGAACCCCTTGAGCGTTGCCAGGCGCCCGCTTTCGGCAGCAGCCCGCAACTCTGCCAGGCTGCTGATGCCAAGTTCGCGGTAGAGACGACCGGCAGTGCGCGGACCGACGCCAGGCACGCGCAGTAACTCGCGCACGCCGGGCGGAACCTTTTCCTGGAGCCGGAGGTAGTACTGCAACTCACCGGTATCCAGGAGTTCGCCAATTTTTTCGGCGATGGCTTTGCCGACGCCAGGAATCTGCTCCAGTTCGCCGCGGGCGCGGTAGGTCGCCAGTGGCGCCGGCAGATCGCGAATCGCATCACCGGCGCGCCGATATGCCTGGACGCGGAATCGATCCTCGTCCAGGATCTCCATCAGGTCAGCAATCGTGCTGAACACCTCAGCAATGTCGTGGTTGGTCAGATAAGACATCGGGCAGCGCAGGCTCTCCGAGTTCCGCACCGCATTATAGCATGGGAACAGGCTTTACAAATGGTTTGCAATCGCATATAATGAGTATCGTCAACGTTATGCAATACATAACGTTGCGCGGGGCGACCCGAGCGAGAGGCTGAGAGCGTGCTCTCAGTCGTTTCATTTACGCGCACGATGCGGCAGAGGTGACCACACACCCTGATGTCTCCCCTTCCAGGAGCGCAGTCAGCCATGTGATCGGGCGCGCACGCGCGTCGGGTTTGCCGGGTCATATCCTCCTGAGTCGTGGTACGCACGCGCACCGGGAACGCCCCGCAGCGCCATGATGCCGCTTCACGACGGCGGCGACAACCGCAACGCATGCGGATAGGGGAACAAGTGTCGGAAAAAGGTAAGAACGATGAGCGACAGACCAGCATACCTCACTCGTGATGGGCGCGCCAGGCTCGAAGCCGAGTTGGAAGAGCTTGTCACCAAGGGCCGCAAAGAGATCGCAGAGCGCATCAACGCTGCAAAGGAATTGGGTGACATCTCGGAAAGCGGCGAATATGAGGATGCCAAAAATCAGCAGGCTCATCTCGAAGGTCGCATCCGCGAGATTAAGAGCATTCTCGCCCGGGCACAGATCATCGATGAAGAGAATGGCGACAACCACGAAGTTCGCATTGGCTCGCGCGTGACCGTGCGCATCGATGGTGAGCAAGAAGAAGAAACCTGGACGATTGTCGGCAGCACGGAGGCGAAGCCGAGCGAAGGCAAAATATCGAACGAGTCGCCTATTGGCGCGGCGCTGCTTGGGAAACGACCGCGCCAGCAGGTCACGGTGGAGACGCCCTCCGGCGTGATGAGACTCACTATTCTCACTATCCAGTAATCATATTGCTGACTGGCAGTTCCAGGAAAGAACGCGCGCGGATGTCATCCGGGCAGGGTGATATTCGCGCGCGTTTTGATGAATGGCTATGATCTATTTGCGTTTTAACCATAATGGCGTATCATAGGCGCTATGGAACTCAATGAACTACAGCAGCAGCGGCTTGCCAAGCTGGAACGGCTGCGCGCCGCCGGCATCGACGCCTATCCGCCACGCACGCAGCGCACGCACACGATCGGGGCTGTGCTTGCCGGCTTCGACCAGTTGATGGAACGCGGCGAAAAGGTCACCGTCGCCGGACGGATCATCGGTGCGCGGCGGGTGCTCGGTAAACTGGCGTTCGCCCATATTGCAGACGAATCAGGCCAGATCCAGATCTGGCTCAGCCGCGGCGACCTCGGCGACGAGTGGTTTGATCGGTTTCGCGACGATCTCGATACATTTGACATTGTCGAAGCCAGCGGGACATTGCGCCGCACGCAGCGCGGCGAACCTTCGGTGTTCGTCACGCATATGGGAGTGCTGGCAAAGTCGCTCAACCCGCCGCCGGAAAAGTGGCACGGTCTTTCCGACATCGAGGAACGCCACCGTCAGCGATACCTCGACCTGATCGTCAATCCTGAAGTGCGCGACGTGTTCCGCACCCGTGCGAAGATCATCAGCACGATGCGGCGTTTCCTGGATGAACGCGGTTTTCTTGAGGTCGAAACGCCAACCCTGCAACCGATCTACGGCGGTGCGTCGGCGCGTCCGTTCATCACCCATCACAATCAGTTGAAGCAGGATCTCTATCTGCGCATCGCCGTTGAACTCTACCTGAAGCGCCTGATTGTCGGCGGCTTTGAGCGGGTCTACGAAATGAGCAAGGTCTTTCGCAACGAAGGGGTTGATCGGACGCATAACCCTGAGTTTACGATGATGGAGTGCTACCAGGCGTATGCCGATTACAACGACATGATGCGCCTGGTGGAAGAGTTGTATCGTACACTCGCACTGGAAGTCGCCGGAAGCGCGACGATTGAGTTTCAGGGGCGGACCATCGATTTTGGTCCCGCGTGGCGGCGCGTTTCGATTCCCGAGGCGATTGCCGAACGTACCGGCATCGACATTCTCGAACTGACCGAACTCGAACCGCTCCAGGAGGCGATCCGCGCCGCCGGGCTGAAGGTCGATTTCAAGCCGGCTTGGGGGCGGCAGGTCGATGAACTGTTCAGCGTCTATGTGCAACCGGAGTTGATCCAGCCGACCTTCGTGCTCGATCATCCGGTGGCGCTGTCGCCGCTGGCAAAACGGCGCCCCGATCAACCTCTGCTGGTCGAGCGGTTCGAGCCGGTGGTGGCGGGCATGGAGATCGGGAATGCCTTTACCGAGTTGAACGATCCGCTCGATCAGGAGCAACGCTTTCTCGAACAGGGGCGCGCCTACGATGCCGGCGACGATGAAGCGCAACAGATGGATGTCGATTTTCTCAATGCGCTGATGTACGGCATGCCGCCAACCGGCGGCTTGGGCATCGGCATCGACCGGACGGTCATGCTGTTCACCGATCAGCCGAACATTCGCGAGGTGATCCTCTTTCCGCATCTGCGGCCGCGGGAGTGAGGATGTCTGGGTGTTGCAAGGGCGGGCGGCAGGGGTATACATGGTCCCACAGGCATGGGGGAGGAATCATTGCCACGATCGTTTACCATCGAACGGGAGAACCTGCCCGAAACGGTGCAGGGCTGGTTGCGCGCCGTCGGGCTTGGCGACGAGGAACTGGTCGAATTGATCTTTACCGAGAACGAGGTGCTGCTGCGCCGCCCAATGAGTCCGCAGTTGCGCGAATGGGCGCGTGGCGTAAGCGACCGGTACGATAAGATGTTCCGGGAATTGGCGGGAATCTGAGAGCACCAGGAACCGAGAACTCAGAACCAGGAATGAGAGCGCGGAAACCGGGTGGCTCCCTGATCAAAACGGACTCTCACAGGCGATGTGGATGGCATGGTTCATTATCTGACGACGGACGATGTGCTGGACCTGCATACGTATGCGGTTTTGCGGTACGGGGGGCGTCTGGGGATCGCCAGTCACGACCGGTTGATGTCGGTGGTGACGGCGCCGCGCCAGGTGCTCTTCGAGGCGGAGTTGTATCCTGATGTGCCGAGCAAAGCTGCGGCGCTGATGTTCCTGATGATTAAGAGCCGCCCCTTTGTCAGCGCCAATGAATCGACGGCGCTGCTCTGCATGCTGCGTTTTCTGGCGCTCAATCAAGCATCGCTGCACAACGACGTAGCAGAGGCGGAACTGCTCTGGCTGGTGCGATCCGTCTCGAACTCCGATCTGGATCGCAACGGCGTCGAGCACTGGCTGCGTCAGCGCCTGGCATAATGCAGCGTAGCCCAATAGAGGTGAGCATGACAACAGTGCTGGTCACCGGAGTCGGCGGCGTGCTGGGCAGCCTGGTTGCCGGCATTCTGGCAACACAACCGCGCATGCGCGTAATTGGCGCAGGACGGGTTGCTCCTGAACAGACGCTTGCCGATGTCGAGGTGCGCGTGTGTGATATGAGCGGCGAAACCTTGCTGACGATGATGCGCGCCTCACACGTCGATACAGTCGTCCACCTTGATATGTCCGGCGAAGAAGAAGCGCTTCCTTACGAGATCCCTGGTCGCGGCAACGTATACCGCGCTATCGAGGTGCTCGGCGCATGCCATGCTGCCGGGGTGAAGCGCATCGTTATGCGGAGCAGTACTCTGGTCTACGGCGCACGCCCCGAAGCGCCGATGTTCCTCCCAGAGACCGCGCCGCTGTCCGGTGGGGCGCCGGCCGGCTTGCTGCAGGATTATATCGAGATTGAACGTCTGGTTGCTGATTTCAAGGCGCGCCATCCCGATATGCGCATCATTATGGTGCGCTGCGCACCGGTGACCGGTAACGGCGTCCGTTCGCCGGTCGTGCAGTTTTTCAGCCGCCGCCCGGCGCCGGTGCTGGCGGGTTTCGATCCGCGCGTGCAGGTGCTCCACACGCACGACGCAGCAGTCGCGCTGGCGCTGGCAACCCTGAACGATCAGGTCGATGGCGCGTTCAACATCGCAGCGCATCCTCCCTTGCTCCTGTCGCAGGCGATTCTGATCGCCGGCGGGCAGCCGCTGCCGCTACCCGCGCTTGTGTTTCAGATGGCATCGTTCCTGGATCCGGTCCGTTCGTTGATTGGTACGCTGCCGTTTCCGATCGAGTACCTGCAATATGCGTGTGTGGGCGATATTCGCCATGCGGAGCGCGAATTGAACTGGGAACCGCAGCGCGGGCCTGATGAGACGTTGCGTGAACTCGCTGCGGATCACAGGCAATCCGCCTGGCAACTCACGCCTGGTTGAGTCGGCGCCTGTGTCTGACTCGAACAATAACGTCGAATGTAATACCGCATCGTCAGCGGCGTGTGCGCAAAAGCGAAACAACGTCGCTGGAACGCCCCAGAAGTGAACTGCACGCTGCTTCGACCAGGGAGCGTGCAGCCATGGACGGACGACCTGAAATGACCGCATTAGTTGTCCTGAAGGAGGTGGACATGTCGGACGATCCAGAATCGAACGCTCATGATCAGCCCACGGTAATAGATGGATCGAATGTTGCGGATAGTCTTCGGGAGACAGCGCCCACCAGCGAGGCGGAAGAGCGCCCCCCGGTTAACGATGCTGTTTCTGCGGCAGAACAAACCGCGCCTGATGAAACCCCCGCGCCCCAGCCAGAAGAGGCGCCGCCAGCGCCAGAAGAGGAGATCGGCGTGGCGTATGCCGGTGAACGAACCTCATTCGTCGATCCTGTTGCAACCCTGCGCGCCGAGACCGCTGCAGCCGTGCAGGAACTGGAAGTCGAGATTCGCAACCAGACCGAAGGACCGGCGGAAACCCGCGATCTGGCAGCCGACCTTCTGCGCCTGATCCGCGAGAACCTGGAGCGTCTGCGCCCGCCGGCGCTCGATAATGTCGTGTCGGCGCTGCGCCAGAATGTGTTCAACAGCGACTATCTCGACCCGGATTTCTGGCGTGGCATTGCTATGGTGCTCCAGTACCAGGTCACCGAACTGACGACATTGATCCAGCGCCGTCTGCGCGGCGAGTTCGCTATTGACGCCTACGGCATGGATACCGAACTTATCGAACTGGTGCGCCCGGTTGCCGGTTTCCTCTACCGTTCCTGGTGGCGCGTCACGAGTGAAGGGCTTGATGGCATCCCCACCGAGGGATCGGCGCTCCTGCTGGCGAACCATTCCGGCGTGCTGCCGTGGGATAGCGCCATGATTGCCACTGCTGTGCTCGAAGATCATCCATCACAACGGCTGGTACGTTCGCTCCACGATCCGTGGATGACGACGGTGCCCGGTCTGGCGCCGGCCCTGGCGGCATTCGGTCAGGCGCCGGCTCTGCCGGAGAATGCCGCGCGCCTGATGGATGACGGGCAACTCGTCTGTGCATTTCCAGAGGGCGCACAGGGTGCAGGGAAACTCTTCTGGAACCGTTACCGGCTGACCGGCTTCGATGCACGCGACTATATCCGGGTTGCGCTGCGCGCCGGCGCGCCGATCATTCCAGTCGCCGTCATTGGCGCGGAAGAGATTTATCCCATGCTGATCAACGTCCGCCCCGTCGCCCAACTGCTGAACCTGCCGTACTTCCCGCTGACGCCGCTCTTCCCCTGGTTTGGTCTGCTGGGCATCACGCCGCTGCCGAGCAAATGGTCAATCATCTTCGATACGCCGATCGACTCATCTGCCTACGGCGCCGCAGCCGCCGACGATCCGACGACGCTGGCGCAGATCAACGATCTGGTGCAACGTCGGATTCAGTCGCTCCTCGATGAGCGCACTGCTGCGCGACGGTCGATATTTTTTGGGTGAGGTGTGATGTGACCGTCATCACTGGACGCCTGGCATGTTCCTGTTCTTCGCCCTGTGCTCCGCGAGGTCAGGCGTGGCATGCGAGTGGTGACGGTCACCTTCGCCCTTGGTTCTCAGTTCTTGGTTCTCGTAACCCCTAACCCCTCATCCTCGACTCGCTCCCCGGTTCTGATATCCTGGCTCTCTGTCAGGCGTTGTTCGAGGCGATCCAGGCGCGCCTGCATATCGCGTTGCCATGCCAGGTCGGCAATTTCCTGCGCGCGAACGCGGTAGAGCACTTCTTCCAGCAGGCGCCGCGTCCCGCCGATCCGGTCCGCCAGAAGGCCGATGAGGAAAATAATGAAGCCAAGAATGAGCGCTGTGCTGCCAACTGCCAGCGACTGTGCGTTATCCTGCGGGAAGTTATCGACCAGTTGGCGCATCAGATACACATACAATGCCCGCCCCAGGAAGAGAAAGCCGGCAATCAGGAAAGGAAGGGCGATATAGGTGAATGTCTTGAGCGGCTCGTATGCCGTGTAGGTGCGCACAATCGTTGACGCCTGCCGTTTGATGAAGTTCCAGTTCCCGGTGTGCAACCGCGAAGCGCGATGCACCGGATTGGTCGCAATCGGCACCGTCTGGATCGTCAGACGGCGCTTGCCCGCCTGGATCAGGTTCTCCACGGTGTATGAAAAATCGCTTGTAACAAATGTGCGCAGCGCCGCTTCACGTGAGAGTGCGCGAAAGCCGCTCACTGTATCAGGCACATTCGTACCCGAAGCCCAGCGCACCACGCCGCTGCCGACCGCCTGCAACATTCGTTTGAGCGGCGAGAAATGGACATTGCTCTCAATCTGGCGATCGCCGATCACCATATCTGCTTGCCCTGCCAGGATCGGCGCGATCAATCGAGGAATCTCACGCCCTGGATACTGATTGTCTCCATCGGTATTGACGATGATATCGGCGCCGAGGCGCAACGCTGCATCAATGCCGGTCTGATAGGCGGTCGCCAATCCTTTGCGACTGGTATGGCGCACCACGTGGTCGGCGCCGTGCGCCAGGGCGACGGCAATGGTATCATCGGTGCACCCGTCGTCGATGATCAACGCTTCGACGCTCGTGATGCCAGGAATGTCGCGCGGAATATCGGCGAGGACGCGCGCGATCGACTCGGCCTCGTTGAGCACGGGGATCTGGACAATCAGTTTCATATGTGTTACGAATGTGTCATCAATTGTGCAGTGCGATTCTAGCCGAGCATGGCATAATTGTAAAGCACAGTCGTCTGACTGAACGATGATGCCATGGTGGTATGGATCAACTGACACTGGACTGCCGTGAGGCGCGGCGATTGATCGATCGCGGCGTTTCTCCGGGTTCGACGCGCCCTGACCGTCGCGCGCTCGGATTTCATCTTGCTGGCTGCGCCGCATGCCGGGCATACCGCGCACGCCGCAATGATGAGTTGCTGGCTGAACTTCTGGCAGCGCCGCGTGATCTTGCGGCGTCGCCGGTAGCGCCGCATCCCCGGCCGGCACGACAGACAGCACGATTGATCCGCAATGTGAGCCTGACACTGGCGGGTATTGCGGCGGTGCTGAGTGTGATGTTTCTCGGGCGACTGGCGATTGCTTTCGCCTCGATTGCGGGCAGTATCGACGCGATGGCCGGAAATAACGACCAGGCGCAGATCGCCCCGCCTGTGACAATTCCGCCGGAGCTGGCGACCCTCATCCCGCCAACTGTGCCACCGCCTGCATGGGCAGGCGTCTCCGCCACAGCGATCGTGCCTCCTCCGGAAACTATCGCGCTGACGCGCGTCGCCGACCCCACCGAACCGCCGCGCGCAGTCGCTACGGCTGTGGCAGAACCGCTGACGCCGCGTGCTTCTGCCGCCGCATCGCCGACGTTTGGCGCGCCATCGCCGATGCTGCCGACCATCACCCCCATTCCGTTGCGCCCCGATTATCGTCCCGGGGCGCCAACCCCGCCGCTCGTGCCGATCCCGACGCTGTCGAACGCGCCTCAGCGCGCGCCGCCGCCGGGGACCGCAATGAATGTGCTGCTGTTGGGCATCGACCGGCGACCGGGCGAAACGTTCCCGGCGCGCGCTGATGCGATCATCGTGGCACGTATCGAACCGGAGCGTCGCCGGATCGCGCTCCTTTCGCTGCCACGCGATCTGGTGGCGCCGATTCCAGGATGGGGATGGTCGCGGATCAATGCGGCGACAGTCTACGGCGAACTGAATCCGGCGCTCGGCGGAGGCATCGCGCTTACACGGCGCACTGTCAGCGAGTTTCTGTCCATCCCAATCGACTACACCGTTGCCATTGATTTTACCGGCTTCATTGGCGCGATCGACGCCATTGGCGGCGTGACGATCGATGTGCCGGTTGAACTCTACGATCCGCTCTATCCGACAATGGATTACGGGTATACAGTCGCGCATTTTCGCCCTGGCATTCAGCACATGGACGGTGAGCGCACGCTGATGTACGCCCGTATCCGGCATATGGACAGCGATTGGGAGCGGATGAAACGCCAGCAGGCGGTCATCATTGCAGCGCTCGCACAGGTGCGTGCGCAGAATACCGTCGGACGCATCGAAAGCATCGCTGCGTCGATGACGGCGTTGCGCGGCTACGTGACCACTGATATCCCCGAAACGCAACTCCTCGGTCTGGCATGGGCATTCCGCGACTTCACGCCCGATCAGATCGAACGCTACACGCTCGACGCCAACTATGTCAGCGTCGGTGCGCCAGACGACCCCTACGCCCAGTATGCGCTGCCGGGCGCGGTTGACTATCTGCGCGCACGCCTGCTGGGACAGTGATGTGAACATCGTTCGTATCTCGCGCTGATATGATACAAAGCGCCTCCTGGCGTGCGCGCCTGTCTGATGTCTTTCCTGCATAGCAGAACACCCGTGAAAGAACGGCGCACATGATTGCTGCGCTGGGCAGGCGCTAACTCATGGCATGTGAAGATCTGCTAAAACGGCGCTGTTTGGGAGGAGACAGGAATGGATGAAGATCACAGCTATCGTCGCCTCGAGATGACCGTCTTGATGACGCCGGATATGGCAAACTTCTCCGGGCGCGTCCATGGCGGCTCAATATTGAAACTGCTCGATCAGGTGGCGTATGCCTGCGCCGCCCGATATTCCGGCTCATATGTGGTTACTCTTTCCGTTGATCAGGTTGTCTTTCACGAGCCGCTGTATGTCGGCGAACTGGTCACCTTTCTGGCATCGGTCAATTACACCGGTACGAGTTCGATGGAAGTCGGCGTTCGGGTGATAGCGGAAAATATCCAGGCGCGCAGCGAACGCCACGTGATGACCTGCTATTTCACAATGGTAGCGGTAGACGAGCATGGGAGACCCCATCGCATTCCTTCATTCACCCCCACGACACCTGTTGAGCAGCGGCGCTGGAAGGCGGCGCAATTGCGGCGTGAGTTCCGCCGTGAGATCGAACGTCGCAGTCTGGACATTCGTCTGCACCCTGACGATCTTGCCCCAGAACACGGGGCGGGCGGGCAGCCCGAAGCGCAGGGGTGATGCTGTCGCAAGGCGGAAGGCGCGTGGGGTGCAAGTGTGAGGCGCACGGAGCGCAGGCAAGGGGGACGCAGGCGAGCAGGGCGCAAGCGGGCAGGCGGGCGCGGCGCAGGTGGAAAGGGTGCACGGTGCAGGCGGAAAGGGCGCGCGGCGCAGGCGGAAAGGGCGCGCGGCGCAGGCGCACGAGGTGCAGGTGGGCAGGCGCTTGGATCCGCAGGGCGCAGGCAGAGCGGAGGTGGGCAGGCGTATGGCACACAGTCGTGAGGCGCACGCGGCGCAGGCGGGCGGGATGCAGGTGGACAGGGCGCGAGGTGCATTCAGGCAAGCGGGCGGGGTGTAAGTGGGCAGGGGCGCGAGGCGCATTCAGGCAAGCGGGCGGGGTGCAAGTGGGCAGGCGGTCAGTCTGAAGGTTAAAGCAAGCAACCTAACCCCTAACCCCTAACTCCTAACCCCTAACCCCTAACCCCCCTGTCGTCGCTCGAACCAGACGATCCCCGCCAGCATCGCTGCGGCGAGCAATCCGGCGGCGATATACCCATCCGGCGCGCGCGCCTGTGAGATGTACACCGCCACCATCCCGGCGCCGCATCCCATCAGGTAACAGACCAACACCGCCTCGCGTCGCGTCAGGCCAAGCGCATTCAGTCGGTGCGATACATGATCCTTGCCCGGCGTAGTCAACGGGTTCTTGCCCCGGCGGAGGCGGGAGACGAAGACCAGTGAGGTATCGAAGATCGGCACTGCCAGAACGCACACTGGCACCAGCCAGGTCACCCACGGCACATTGGACGGAAAGCGCAATCTGATCGCCAGCGCCGCCAGGAGAAAGCCCAGGAAGAGTGAACCGGCATCTCCCATGAAGATCGTCGCCGGGTTGAGATTGTAACGCAGGAAGCCGATACACGCGCCGATCAGTGCGGCAGCCATGGCGCCAACCAGATACTGCCCGCTCATGGCTGACAGGAGCAGAAAATAAGCGGCGGCCACCGTCGTCACGCCGGCCGACAGCCCATCCATGTTGTCGAGCAGGTTGAGCGCATTCGTGATACCCACGACCCAGAAGAGCGTGAGCGCCCAATTCATCCATTCAGCCGGGAAGAGGCGTACCTGTGTGCCGCCGAGGATCAGGATCGCGCCTGCCAGCGCCTGAGCGCCGAGTTTCACGTAGGCATTCAACCCCCAGCGGTCGTCCGCCAGACCGAAGAGCGACACCAGCGTAGCGCCAAGCAAAATGCCGATCAATTCGCGCACATATGCCTGATCGCCAAAGAGAATGAGCGCAACCACGAATGCGGTATAGATGGCAACGCCGCCGAGCAGTGGCACCGGCACAAGTTGCAGTTTGCGTGCGGCAGGTGCATCGACCACGCCGGTGCGCAGCGCCGCCCGTCGCGCTACCGGCGTCGCCAGAACTGAAAAGAGCAGAGCGGTGATGAAAATCAGGAGGATTCGCGTCATCGGTAACCCTGCAAACGAGGTCGCGTGAGCGACATTGTAACTCTTGCAGGATACTATATATCATACTGCTCGTTATGAGAAGTTAAGATGTGCGCATGGGGAGATGCCCCATGCATTTGAAGCATCGAAAGGAGATGTTTATGGTCACACCATCGGTCGGCCATCCGTCGCTCGCGCAGGCCGTCTTTCCACGCGCTTCCTGGTTGCGCGATCTGCTGCTCGTGGTCGGAGGGGTGATTTTTGTGGCGCTGCTGGCGCAGGTTCGGATTGTTTTGCCGTTTACGCCGGTTCCGATCACGGGTCAGACGCTGGGGGTGATACTGATCGGCGCAGCATATGGCTGGCGATTGGGGTTCATCACGCTGGCAACGTATGTGGTATCGGGAGTTGTGGGGCTGCCGGTCTTTGCGGGCGGCGCCGCCGGTCTGGCGCGCCTCTTCGGTCCGACGGGCGGGTATCTGGTGGCATTTCCGCTGGCTGCGGCATTGATCGGCTTCCTGGTGCAGCGCTTCGGCGTTGATCGCCACCCGTTGCGTATGGCCGCGTCGATGGCGCTCTGCTCGGTGCTTATCCTGGGGCTTGGTTCGACGTGGCTGTCCTTCGCACTGCAGACGAGCATGAGCGATGCGCTGGCAAAAGGCGCATTTCCCTTCATCCCCGGTGATCTGGTGAAGATGGCGATCGCAGCCCTGCTCCTGCCCGGCGCCTGGCGTCTCATCGGGCGCGCCGATCGGCGTGAGAACGAGGGGTCGCAGGAATAACGCTTCTGGGGAGGAGGAGAGAGAGCCGGATGCCCCTCCTGCAGACGGGTTCCTGTATGCGCTCGGCGGATGTCGGTTCGCGCCGCTGCAGGAGGGTGCAGCACAAGCATGCAACATGAGGGTCTGTCCAACACATCCGCGCCGGGAAGTTCTGCCTCGCCGCTCTCTTGCCGGAAACCCTGCAATCTGATTGACGCATCAACCGCAACTTCATATAATCTACCGTGTGTCTGCCTGGTAAATGCAGCCGGCAATCGTGCTTTCCTCATAACGCAAAGCACGATTGCCGGCTGCACACTTGCTATGGACTGCGGAGGGCAATGCATGCAAAACCGTTGCCAGATACGTCGATCATCGCTCACGTCTTCGGATGAGGCGCATCTCACCCGCCGTCAGTCCTTAGAATCATCCGCTGCGGAACCGGTTACTGGGATTCATAATGACCAGGACGTTGTTATTCCGAACGACGGGCATCGTTTCGACACGATTCGTCTGTACACTGATAGCCGCGCTGATCAACGCCCTCACCCGATGTCAGGTGCGCCGTTATCTCCTGGAGAGTCCCCCCAAAGCGGCGATCTGTCCCATGTTCAACCGGTCTTCACGGCGCCTGTGATTGCGCAGCGAGCGCCAGGCGCCTATCTCCAGCGCACGCCAGCCGAAGATCTGATTGCCGAGCATACGACGATGTTCAACCTGCACGAAGATCGGCTTGGTGCGGCGCTGCTGCAACGCATGCGCAGCGGACAGCACGATTTCATCATGCAGGTGTTCGATGCCCTTGGTTCGACCGACCGTGATGATGTAGCATACGAAATGATGCATCGCGCATCTGATGCCGATCTCAGGCAGGCTGTGCAGTCGTCGGAAGGACGTCGCCTGCTTGACCGTATGTTCGATGAACTGACCGCCGGCAACGTTTCGCAAGAGGAGCAACAGGAGGCTGACCGTATTGTGCGCGTGAAAGCGGGTCGGCTTAGCCCGGAACAGTTCGAGCAGGGCATGCGCACAGCAAAGATTTTCCCCTTTCGCCTTCCCGGTCTGACGGTTTTGGATGATGCGCCCATCTCAGCAGAACGACGCGAGCGCGGTCGCATCTGGATCAGACAGCCGGTACGTGTGTTGGGAACGTCAATGTTTCGTGCAGAAACGCGCACGCTGCCATCAGAAGTGTTTACCTCCGGGATTGAATTGCCAGAGGACGAGATCGTTGGGGTGCGGATGTACGATATGGGCGGCATTACGATCTACCGTCCGGCGTTGTTTCTCATTCAACTGGCGAATACGACCGATACCACGGTGCTGACCAAGATCATCGAGGTGGCCGGTATCGGCGTGACGCTCGGCGCCGGAGCGCTGGCAAGCGCTGGCGGTGAGGCGTCTCTGATCGCGCGCGCCTTTGTATGGGCGGATCGTGTGGCATTTGCGCTTGGCACAGTGGCGTCGGTTATTGCCGAGCATCGGGGCTGGATTATCCGTCGCTTCGGCGCATCGGGACAGACGTTCTTGAGAGCGATTGAAATGCTGCAGAGCGCGTTGTACGTCTACAACATCGTGTCTATCGTGCGCAACACGCCGCGGCTTGTCACCGGGTTGCGGTCTTCGTTCGACGAGTGGAGCGCTGCGGTACGGGGCATCGAACGCGAACTCAGCGCTGCTGAACTTCAGACGATCCGAACTATTAGCGATGAGACGAATACAATTTTGCAGCAGTGCGCCGCTGTTGCGCAGGCAGCGCAGGGTCCGCCCCAAAGCGGCAGTCTATCAGGCGTGGAAAGCGACACTACTCTCGGTGCAGCGCCCCCTGTCACACGGCCACGGTAATACTCATACGCGGTCATTTGAACAATCATGGTTGTTGAGCACATCATCCGGTACCGCCCGGTGCAGCCCGCGCAGGCGGGCTTTGCAACCGTAGCTCGCGGCTTCAGCCGCTGGTCGGACTCGAACATCTTGTATGAATGACCGCCACGTGGTATAAGATGACGCCCGCATGCTACGCGACACCGCAGAAGCGCAGCGCGGTCAGCGCCAGTGTTTGCGTGGCAATGCGCAGGTCGGCAATCGCAACCCGTTCATTCGGACGGTGGGCATCGCGCACATCCCCTGGTCCGAAGAGGATCGTCGGGGTGCGGCCCTCATTCACCAGCAGACGCATATCAGCGCCATAGGTCATGCCTTCGAATACGGCTGCCGCGCCGGTGATGTCGGTGAACGATTCGCCGGCGGTCAGCACCAGCGGGTGATCGACAGGTGTGCTCGCGGGTGCAAATTGGCCGCCCCACCACTCGATGCGTGGCGGATGCTCGCGGAGCCATGGATCAGCGTGTGCGGCGCGGGTAACCGTTTCTTCCAGCATCTGTCGCGCTGCGGTGAGATCCTCGCCGACTGCCACACCGTATCGTCCCTCGGCAACGAGCGTTTCGGCGACAGTCGAAGCCCACTCACCGGCGCGCACTACACCAATACACAGCGCATATGGGAGTGTATAACGGCGGTAGAGCCGGCTGATGGGATCGTCCCGCAGCCGCGCCTCTGCGTTGCGTGCGGCTTCCAGGTCCATCAGCGCCTGGTAGAGGAGCATAAACTTTTCGATGGCGCTGACCCCTTCTTCGCGCACACACCCGTGTGCTGCGGCGCCGGGAACGGTCAGGCGAAAGTTGAGCGCCCCCGCTTGCGCCGGCGCAATCCGCAGTTCCGTTGGTTCGACCACAATCGCGCCATCTCCGGTATGGCCGCGCAGCACTGTAGCGAGGGCGCCGCAGCCCCCATCCTCCTCGCCGATCACACTCTGGATGAGGAGGCGCCCCTTCAGCCGCACGCCGGCGTCACGGATGGCTTTCAATGCGAAGAGCGCGCACGCCAGCCCGCCCTTCATATCGAGCGCGCCGCGCCCGTACACCCAACCGTCGGCAATTGTCGCCTGCCACGGCGGGAAGCGCCACAACGCCTCATCGCCCACCGGCACGACATCGACATGTCCGTTGAAGATGAGGGTTGGTCCATTTCCCAGGCCGTTCACGCCGACGACCCCTAACCCACGCTGACGCTCCACTTCTGCCGAAAATGCCGGATGACGGCGCAGTGCAGCGAAGTCGATCTCCCAGACATCCACCTCACACTCCAGACGTTCCAGGGATGCTGCAACATACTCTTGCGCTGCCGACTCGCCAGGGGAACCGGCGAGGCTCGGAATCGCCACCAGGTCGCTGAGAAACGCCAGCAACCCATCGATGTCAACCGCTTCAATGACTGCACGTTCAATCGGATCGGTGATGGCCATTGTCCTACCCTCGCAAAATCGGGCGTGTCAGGCAGGTCGGGCCGCCTTCCGCCTTGATAGAGATCTCGTCGCCACAGTAGGTCAGCACCTCACATCCTGCCGCCTCCAGGCGTTGCTTTGTCAGCGGGTTATTCTCCAGCATCAGGCACTGCCCAGGCGCCAGCGCCAGCACATTCGGTCCCATCGTCGGGAACTCAGCGTCGGGGACCTCGATCAGGCGAAAGCCGCGACGCTGCAATTCCTGATAGAACGGCACAGAGAGCAACGGCGGATACACAACCGCCAGCCGTTCATCGACGATGCTGATCAGCGACAGAAGGTGCAGGCATGCGTCGGGACCCTGGTAGTACGGCAGTTCGACCGGCAGGGTGCGGATGCCATGCGGCGCCAGCGCATCGGTCAACCGGCGCAGCCCTTCGGCGTTCGTGCGAAACCCGATGCCGACAGCAAGCGTTTCTTCGTCGAGCCAGAGGAGATCGCCCCCTTCGGCGCGCGCGTCGCCATCGAGCGTTGCCAGGATCGGGATGCCGATCTGTGTGAAACATTCTGCCAGCGCCGCTTCCTCGCCGCGCCGCAGTTTCTTCCCCATGCGCAGCACAACTGCGCCCGCATTTGTAACGATTGCCGGATCAAAGACAAAAATGGCATCTGCTCGATCAGGCTGCGGGAGATCGTGATACACCACCTCAACGCCAGCGCTGCGCAGGATGGCAACCAGCGCGTCATGTTCTTCCTGAGCGCGCGCGAGATCGGGACGCGCGGTGTAATGCCAGCGCTGCGGGTCCGCCTCGCCGAACGCCTTGTCTGGCCGCCGCACAACGACCCGCCGGAGCGGCGCGATCATGCTCTGAGCGCCATAGGATCGCATGACTGCACCTGCCTGTGTGAAGAACCGGTCTGGGGTAAGCATACCATACCCTGGAGCGAGCGCTTCGATGTGGACGGTTTCGCTGCTGCTCAGTGATGAGTGACGAAAGATGGATGTTCCGCCTGGAACGGTTGACGCTGAGAGCGCAGGCATCTTGCCCGCACGCATTTTGGGAGCGATCCTGGGAGCGCGGGCATCTTGCCCGCACGTGTATACCCTGCGTCAACGGAGCGCCGGTCGCAGCCAGGACATGGAATGGGCAGGCGGCGGCGAAGCGTAAGGGCGGGTCTGAGATCCGCCCTCGCGCTGTCCAGGTCCAGAATGACGTATGGAGCGACAACGCAGCGACGCAAGGTATGACTGCACCTTCATGGGCACAGAGGCGGGGCTTCTTTGATACAATAGAAGTCACAGGAAATGCTCTATCTTTCCTGGCGCGCACCGTCGGTGAATATGCACAGGCTGCTGTTCGAGACGGTTCCGCAGACCAATTGAAACCACAGAAGCGCTAGATATGGAGGCGCTCGTATGAAACTTCTTCAGGTCATTGCCAGCGGCATTACCCGGCAACTCAGGCGCCTGAGCCGGTTTTTCAGGCGATCTTCTCCTCGCCGCCGCTCCCCTGAACTTGCCGAACTGGAGTCTCAGTTCTATCGGGATACCGACCAGGATCGCGAGCAGGTCTGGAATCGCCAGTTTTCTAACTCTATCAAATCGGGGCGAGGGTGAGCGTCTGCGCGAATCACCTTTATGATGACGACAACCGACACGCCACCTGTTGCTGTCTCGCACCTGCCCGCGATTACGTCCGCCGCTCTGACGATGTATCAGTTTTTCGACATCGGCGACGCCATCGACCTGGATCAGGCGCAACGCTGCCTGAGCAACCCGTCGGAGCGGCGTGTTCGCCTGCGCACGCGCCAATCCGAAAGTATTCGCATCGCGCAGCCGCCGTTGCGCATCGATCTTGGAAGTGTGCCGGTCACACTGGCGGATGAACAGCGCATCGGCGCGTTGCGCGCCGTCGTGTACGATCTCGGCGCCATCGAGATTGCCATTGAGATACGCCTGACCACGCCGCTATCGTGGGAGAACGTCGCCGATCTGTTTGCCGCTGCACAGGAACTGCCAGCCGAGATGACAGAACGTATCGCCGCTGCGCTCGATGACCTGGAAGCGCTCATTCGACCGGCGATCTCCCATCCGCAGCGTTCGCCGGTAGTCGAAGACTACTGCGTGTTGATCGTCGAACGACTCACCCCGCCCTGCAATGTCGCTGAACTGTCGGATCATCCGGCGGTGCGCGCCGCGCTCCTGGGTGAGCGACGCACCCTCAGCGCGGATGCGTCGCGCCTGGTCACCGCGCTGAGTTATTACTCGGATGACCTGGCGCTCCTCAGCTGGAACGGCGCACTCCTGATTGAATCGGACGCCGCCGCAGCCGCGACGGCTGTCGATATTCTGGCATTTGCCAATGTCGAACTGCTGCTCATTCGATCCTACGACGCCGCGCTCAATGCGCGTCTGCCGGAAGTGCACCGTCGCATCGCTCAGGCGCAGCGGCGTTTTACCATGCCGCTCGTGCGCCGCTACAGTCAGTTGCTCAGTGATGTGCAGCGGCTGGTCGCGGAAGTGACCGAGGTGACCGAACAGATCGACAATGCGCTCAAAGTCACCGACGATGTCTACTGGAACCGGCTCTACAGCGCGGCGCTCAGCGTGCTGCGCGTGCGCGTCTGGCGCGAAGGCGTCGATCACAAACTGGCGCTGCTGCGTGAGACGTATGCCATGCTTCACGCCGATGCCGACTCGGAACGCGCTGCCGCGCTCGAGTGGGCTATTGTGCTCTTGATCGTCTTCGAGATCGTCATGGCGCTGTTGGGGAAGTGACGCTGCGCCCGCTGTATCCAGAGAGCCGGAAAGCGGTTGTGATCGTGCTGATGCCAGGTGGCGGTCAGTCAGACAAGATGTTCGCGCGTTCGTTGTGCAAGGCGCAGTGGTCAACGCGCGGCGTCAGTCGGGGAGGGTATGACCATGCATCGTCATCAATAGCCCCAGCGGGGCTTTCTCCTCAGCGAGGGCTTTAGCCCGCAGCTAGGCTGGTGAAGCGCCATGCGCCTGTTGAGGGCGTTCCGCCATCGAGTTCTTCTCGATGATCGTGCGGCTTGCCGCAATGTACACGAGCTTATGGTATGATGAATACTCATGAGTCCACGGCACACAGGCTTCACCACCAGGGACCCGAAGCGCACGAAGGTGAAGAAACATGAAGCGCCTTTCCTTTGTATCCCTTTGTGACCTTCGTGGTTAGCTTTTTGCAGTGAAGTCATGATTGTCCAAATGACCGCGCATCAGTATCACATTGATCGCTCTGTGAGCGAGATTAACACGCATCAACTTCCACCGACGCGCGTGCTTCTAGCGGCTGCGGCACATCCGCCGCAGCGTCGTCCAATGGCACACAGAGCGCATGAACCGCCTGGCGTTGCTCGAGCGTTCCCCAGACGGCAAGCCGGTCGCCGGCCAGCAACAAGGTTTCTGGACCGGGGTTGGCGATGACGGCAGAGTCGCGCTCAATGGCGACAATTGTTGCGCCGGTGTGCCAACGGATATGGTTTTCGCCAATCGTTTTTCCGTCGAGCGACGATCCGGCTTCGACCGTCATCCAGGCAAGGCCGGTCGCCGAGGCAGACTTCCGCAGGACATTGAGCAGCAATTCTTCCTGACCGGGCAATCGTAGCGGTCGATACCCCTGCATACGCACAGCATCAGCCAGCATGTCAATGGCTTCCGGTGCAACATCACAGCGTAACAGCGCCTGGCGCACCATCTCGATCCCCGCCTCGAACTCCGGTTGCACGATCTCGTCCACGCCCAACGGTTGCAGTTCCTCGATCTGCGCCACGTTCGCCGCGCGCGCGATCAGCGGCACGGTTGCATTCAACTGGCGCACCTGGCGCACCACCTGCTCCACATCGACCCCGCTGGCAACCACCACGAGCACCAGTCGGGCGTGCGCCAATCCGGCCGCTTCCAACACAACCGGGCTGGCGCCGTCGCCGTAGATCACCGGCAACCCCGCCTTCTTTGCACGCTCGACGGCGTCGTAATTCTGATCGATCACGACACATGGCATTCGGAGGTGCTGGAGCGCCCCCGCAGTATAACGCCCGACCCGCCCATAGCCAATGATAATGATGTGATTGTGCAACGTTTGTTCTGGAACGAGATGCGCCTCGATGACCGTGCGGGTTCGCCGTAGCCGTGCTGCCAGCGGATCGGCGCCTCGCACCGCAAAAGGGGTCAACACCATCGTCACCACTGCCGTCGCCAGCACCAGCGTGAAGGTCTCCTGGCGAATAGCATTGGCGTTCAGCCCGACCTCAGCCAGCACGAAGGCAAACTCGCCGATCTGAAACATGCCCAATCCCACCAGGATCGGAATGCCTTCAGCATAGCCGAAGGCGCGCGAGATCGCACCGAAGATCAGCGCTTTTCCAATGGCGACGAGCGCCACCACCAGCAGCACAATGCCGAGGTGATCGAGCAGAAACGCCGGGTCGATGAGCATCCCGATCGACACGAAGAACAACAAGCCAAACAGATCGCGGAGCGGACCGATGTTGCTGAGCGCGTGATGGCTATGCTCCGACTCGCTCAAGACCATGCCGGCGACGAATGCGCCGAAGGCGAACGACAGTCCCGCCAGATATGTCGCATACCCCACGCCAAGCCCAATGGCCACAACCGCGATCAGATAGAGTTCGCGCGAGTTCCAGGCGGCAATCTGCCGCAGAATGACCGGCATCAGGCGTGTGCCGCCATAGATCATCAGTGCAAGAAAGAGCGCGGCGCGAAGAATCGCCCAGCCAAGCACAGGCAATCCTGCGCCAGGGTCCTGAAGCGTTGGCAGAATGATGAGCATCGGCACAACCGCCAGGTCCTGCACAATCAGCATGCTCATCATGATGCGTCCTGCCAGTGAACCGAGCCGCCCCTGTTCGAGCAACGTTTTGAGAATGACCATCGTGCTCGACAGCGCCACAATAGCGCCAAACCAGAGCGACTCGTATTCGGGCCAGCCGAGCATACGACCAACACCAAACCCGAACGCCATGGTCACCAGGATCTGAATTGTCGTGCCTGCCAGGGCAATGGTGCGCACCTTTCCCATGCGACCGAGATTGAATTCGAGACCGAGCGCAAAGAGCAGCAGCGCCACACCGATTTCGGCGAGCAGTTCAATGTCGTGAATATTGCTGATGGTGACCCCTCCGGTATGCGGACCAACGACCACTCCAGCGAGGATATATCCCAGAATAAGCGGTTGACCGAACCGTTGCGCAATAAATCCGCCAATGAGCGCCGCAACGACGATAATGGCGATATCTGCTGCTATTCCCATACGCGTCTCCTTGCGCAGGTCTTGGTGTGACCGGAGCGGACGCAATCGCCTGCGTGAGCAGGGCGTGCGCTGCAGATTCCCCCGAATGAAGATCGCCTGATGCAGATTGGCTGCTATCAACAGCGCCGAAACGTTCGACGCAGATGTTACCGGGGAAGAGAGATTTCCTCACACGTGGACGAGCAGGCAAAAAGCCAGCTCGAAGATGCGCATGTCATTATAACGGCATTATCGTTGTTCTGCACGCCAGAGGTTAGGAGTTAGGGGTTAGTCTTAACCTGCAACCTCTCGCCTCTCGCCTCTCGCCTCTTGCCTCTCGCCTCTCGCCTCTTGCCTCTCGCCTCTTGCCTCTCGCCTCTTGCCTCTCGCCTCTCGCCTCTTGCCTCTCGCCTCTCGCCTCTTGCCTCTCGCCTCTCGCCTCTTGCCCATAACCCTGGTGGATTGCAACCTTTTCATCCCTGGACTCGTCATGTACAATTGAAGCGATGTATGCGTCGATGGGCTGTGAGTCACATCGGCGCTGCAAGGGAGTAGAACGGTGGCTGAGCCATCTGCTGAACTTATCCGACGCGCGCAGGCTGGCGATCCGGAAGCATTGACACAACTCGTGCTCAGCCAGCAGCAGTATGTCTACAGCATTGCCATGAGCGTGCTGAAGAACCCCGACGATGCTGCTGATCTGACGCAGGAAGCGTTTATTCGTCTCTTCCGCGCATTGCCGCAGTACAATGGCGAGAGCCGGTTCACGACCTGGCTCTACCGTCTGGTGGTCAACCTAGGGCGCGACGAACTGCGTCGCCGGGGACGGCAGGCGCCGCTGGCATCTCCGGCAGACGGCGATGAAGACCTTGATGCCATCGATGGCATCGCTGACGATGATCGCTGGTCGGACCCGGAGGAAGCGCTTGACTCGCATGAATTACGCAATGAAGTGCGTCGCGCGCTGGCGCAGCTCGAGGAGCATTATCGTCTGGTGCTGACGCTCTATTACTTTGAAGATATGAAATATACCGATATTGCTGAGATCCTCGATCTGCCGCTCAACACTGTTAAGAGCCACATTCGGCGCGGGAAAGAGCGCCTGGCTGCCATTCTCCAGGAGCGTGAACAACCGCCGGCTGCACACGCAATGCCGGCGCCAAAGCAACCGGAGACTGGCGGCAGACCGTTTAGCCCGTTTATGCGGTTGCCTGTGCCGGTTGGGGGGAGGTAAGCGCTATGTTGGATTGCGATGAAGCCCGCACGTTGCTGGCGCTTCACACAGAGCCAGAGATTAATGATCCGGCGCTGCACGATCACCTCGCTGAGTGCCCGCTGTGCGCCATCTATCACCGGCGCAACCGGATCATCGATGCGGCGCTGCGCGAAGAACTCCGCTGGGAGCCTCCCTCCGTGCTGACGGCGCAATTGATGGCAATTGCGTTGCAGGCGTCTCATCTCACCTCTGTATCGCGCCCGCGTCGCTGGTACATTATCACCATTTACAGCCTGACAGCCGTGGTCATGGCTGTCTCTCTGGCAGTTGCATGGACCTATGGCGGCAGTTTGTTGATGCAGGTCGGTCTGAGCAATGCGCTGGCATGGGTATTCGACATACCGGCGCAGTGGCTGGCGCAGGTGATACAAACACAGCCTGACTCGCAGCGGTTAATTGAGTTTGCGCTGCGCGTACGCGATCAATTGCTCTGGCTGCTGCTGGCGGCTATTTTGTGGGCGCTGTTCGACCGCGCGCCGCAATCGTCGCTTGCCAGAACCGAATAGCACGACGACGCGGTGAGCCTGTCGAACCGCGCAATCCCGTTTGAGAACGAAGCGCCGGAATGCAGAGGTCATCGCGCATTCCGGCGTTTGTGCATAGTGTGCGACGGCAACGCACATCAACGGCGAGTTGTGCTCGTGTCTGTAGCACAAACGGTTGGCGAGTCGCTCACATCAGAATAGGCGACATGCCACTCCACGCTGCTCCACGCTCACCACGCGCTCCCACAGCCGCTCAGCATCAGTCCGGCCCACATCCCATGCGGCGATTTGTCGCCACGCACCGTCCGCGCTCGCATCCGCCCGATTGCACGCTCCGTCCGATGATTGGGCTTCGGCGCGCCCTCCGCCCGCTGAAACGCGCCAACCTCTTCCCAGTCCTCACGCAAGCGGCGCGCCATATCGCGCAAACGCGCCAGGTCCGCGATCCCTTTTCCCCCTGCCGTCCAGGAAGCTGCCGCCAGACCTCGAACAACCGTCGCTCGCCATCCGCAGCCGGTTCATTCACCGCCGGCTGCGTTTCTTCCGCCGCCCACCGCCATCGCTCAGGCGCGCGCCGCCTCAGATCGTTCAGCCGTCGCCTCACCCGGCGCGGCACGTAAAACCGGGCAACATCGGTATTCGTCGTAAGAAGCCAATCTTCTGGTGGAATGCAGTAAAAAGGCGTATGTTCATCGACCTACACCTTGATAGAAGAGATGAAGCGGCATAACGGCATCGAGCTCAGCCGCAGCGAGGGAGCAGTCGGCTGCAAGCGCTTGTTAGCCAGCGCTTTTGATGGGGTACTCCAAAAATTGTCGCGGTGTCATAATCGCTATCCCACGAAACGGATGTAAAACCAACAAGTCTTGGTCGCCGCTCACAATACAAGTTGCTCTACCGTTTACCGCCAGTTCCAGAAATTTGTCATCGTTGGGATCACGACACGTCGTTACACGCTCCACAATATCTACCAAAATGCCATACCTAACAAAAGCAATCAAGAATTCCATTCGCTCTTCTTCTGTCACATACCTTTCAAAGCCTTTGCGTCGCAAGATATCATTCAACTCTTCAACCGTCGCATGTGAGATAAGGAACTTTCCCACCTGTATTGCCTTGTCAAAAGCTTGCCGAGCGACAGAATGTTTCAAGAGGAGCGCACTGATAACGACATTGGTGTCAAGAACAAAGTGCGGTTCATTCGGCATTGAGCAAAGACTCCAGTATCTCAGGAGTTAAGCCGCGCTCCTGTGCTTTTTGACTGATTTCATCCATGATAACTTGAAGGGGGCGTTGTGATACGATGAGGTCACGTAACCAAAGATTGAGTAACAACTGAAGCTTTCTTCGCAGCTCAGCAGGAGCTTGACTATAAAGTCTGGCTGTATCTACATCCAACGGAATGGTAATCGTAGTGGTCATTTCATATCTCCAGATTGGAATCATACTACACTTGGCTTGTTTTGATCGTGCTGGCTAACGGCTCGCGCTTCAGCCGCTGCGTGGAGCGAGAGAGCAGTCGGCTGCAAGCGCTTGTTGGGCAGGCGTGTTTGATGATGTGCTACGCTCACTTGAGAAGACGATCGTACTCGTCGTGAGTGCCAATCCAAAACCAAGTCACGGTATCCGCTTGGAGTAATCCAAGCGCTCTGTATCCTAAGCCAATCCGAACCGAATAAAGCGGTTGGTTTGCCTTCACTTGTTTGAAGAAAAGACTTGGATATGCTGGATTGTCTCGCCATAGCTTGTAGGCTTGCCGTGCGCGCTGGCGAATCTCTGGGGGCAAAGCCCAATAATGCTTCCAGAAGGACTCGGCCGTTTGCGACTTCATTGGTGTTCAATGAACTCGCCGTGTTCATCGAACATCGGCAATGTCTTGCCGGCGTTGATTTCGGTTTCCACCGCTGCTAACAGTGCAGCAAGTTTGTCGTCGCTCGTCGCAGCGAATTGGGCGTCCCAGAGCGCTTCATCCGCCGCGATTTCTTCAAACGTTTCTTCTGTGGGCAGGGGATGTGTTTGAAGGAAGCGCGCGAATTGATAGAGTTGCATTGTGCGCGCCAGTGGCATAGCTGTAGCGATGTCAGCAATGGCTTTCACCAAATCGGCTTGGGTCTGCTGTATTTTCGTTGCCATTTCTCTCGCTCCACGTAATAATTCTACCACGCGCTTTCTGCGCGTTTGCGATCACGCCTGCCCAACTTTTGAGTAGAAGGATACCTATCCGTCTCTTCTGAGCATAGACCCAACGCCATCCTCCTCCCCCCTATGGCGGTTGAGACGGATACGCATCTGTCTCTCTCCCTCCCCTGGCATGATGGACGGCCAGACGCCCGCCTAAACCTGCCCAAGAAAAACAAACGTGCTCTAGTTTAGGCGATACAAGCGAGGGAGAGAGGTCCCTTGCTGTCTTCAATAGAAGGTTTCAGACCCACGCTAGAACGGCAGGTCATCCTCATTTTCGACCGGTTGCGGCATATTGCGACCGGGGACGCGAGACGCGCCTGCCCGTGCGGGACCGTTGGAGATCGCCTCGGATGGAGCGCCGGGCGCCGGGGTGCGGCGCGGAACGCTGCCGACCGCATGCATATCCAGATCGTCGGCTTCGACCGGTGGAACGCGATCGCCCTTGGGAGTCAGGATGATCATATCCTGCGCGACAACTTCGGTCATGTAGCGCTTCTCGCCAGTGTTGCGATCCTCCCAGCTGCGCGTCTGTAACCGCCCTTCGACGTAGACGCGCGTTCCTTTCTTTAGATACTCGTTGCAGATTTCTGCCAGTTTATCCCACGCGACAATCCGAAACCATTCCGTGTCGTCGTGCTGAACGCCATCCCCCGACTTCCAGGAACGATTCGACGCAACGCGAAATGTTGTGACAGCGCTGCCCTGCGGGGTGAAGCGCATCTCCGGGTCCGCTCCCAGGTGACCGGTGAGCATCACCTTGTTCAGATCTCTGGCCATAAAAGCCTCCTCTTCCCGACTGTACTGATGTCGTCCCACCAGGACCTTCGCCCATCCGAAGCGCCCCGGATACCGGCACACTGCCGATGTGTCGAGTGTAGCATGCATGTTCCATTCTGTCAAGCACAAATTTTCTTTATGCCTGGTCGTAGATCGCACCAGTACGAATGGGTGTCTGGCGCTTCGGGCAGTGTGTCTGCTATAATACCACGTATCTGCGGCGCTTCTGTCGCGATCGTGTGACGGCATCAGACGGCGAAAACTGGCGGCGATGAATATTCTGGTTGTGCTGACCTATTATTACCCCCACTGGACAGGCCTGACCGTTCATGCAGTGCGGGTGGCGGAGCGCCTGGCGGAGCGGGGTCATCGGGTAACGGTGCTGACGACCAGACACAACCTCGACCTGGCGCGGGATGAGATGGTCAACGGCGTGCGCGTGGTCCGTCTCTGGCCCATCGCTCGCTTCAGTCGCGGGATGATCACTCCGGCGTTTCCCTGGGCGGTGGCACAACTCATCGCCGAGCATGATGTCGTACAGATCCATACGCCCCTCCCTGAAGCGCCGCTGGTAGCGGTGCTGTGCCGCGCGCTCGGTCGCCCCCTTCTGATGACGCATCACGGCGACGTGGTCATGCCCGATAGTCCGGCGGAAAAACTCGTCGAGCGCGCTGCGTTCCATATTCTCCGCTTTGCGGCAACGCTGGCAGATGGCATTACCTCATACAGCGAAGATTATGCTCGCCATTCGCCATTGCTCTGGCCCTTCCGCGACAAACTGGCCTGCATCTATCCGCCGGTGGAGTTTCCCGAGCCGGATCCGGTCGCTGCCGCCGCCTGGAAGCGCGACCTGGGACTTTCAGGGAAGCGCCTGATCGGTTTTGCCGGTCGCTGGGTGAGCGAAAAAGGGTTCGATGATCTGCTGCGGGCATTGCCCCTCATCCGCGCTGAATTGCCCGAAGCGCACCTGGTTTTCGCCGGTGAACGCAATGTCGTCTACGACGATTTCTATCGCGTGTGCCAGCCGCTGATCGAAGCGCAGCAGGAACATATCACATTCCTGGGTCTGATCCGGGATCGCCGGCAACTGGCGCAGTTCTACGCCATGCTCGATCTGTTCGTGCTGCCCAGCCATACCGATATGATGGCGCTGACGCAGGTCGAGGCGATGCTCTGCGGTACGCCGGTCGTGGCAACGGATATTCCCGGCGCGCGCGTGGTGGTGCGCGAGACTGGCTTCGGGCGCCTGGCGCCGCCGTACAATCCGCCTGCTCTGGCGCAGGTGATCCTCGAAACGCTGCGCGACCGTGAACGTTATCGTCCAAACCCGGCTGGCGTTCGCCGCATCTTCAACACCCAACAGACGATTGATGCGTATGAGCGTTTGCTCGATCAGTTGGTGCGCACGCGAAGCCGCACGCACCTCGCCGCACGTGCAAGCCGGCGCCTGGTGCGCAGCACCCTCCATGTTATTGCGGCCGCGCCGGTCACGGCGACAACAACCATGCTGGCATCATCCGTTCCCTCCACCATTGATACGCCTCGCCGCGGGTCACTGTCCGATGAAGATCGGGCGATGCTCGAACGCCTGCTGCGCAATGAGGCGGATATGGCCTACCGCCGTCGCGCCGTTACCTTGCTCGACTACCTCGAACTTCGCGATGGTGAAACAGTGCTCGATTGCGGCTGCGGCATGGGCGTCTATTTGATGTTCATGGGGCGGCTGCGGCGGTTGAACATGGTCGGCGTCGATGGCGATACGGACCGCCTGCGCTGGGCGGAACGCGAACATGTGCCGGCCAGCCTGTTGAATGTCGATATTCATCGGTTGCCGTTTGCGGAGCATAGCTTCGACAAGGTGTTGATGTCCGAGGTGCTCGAACATCTTGCCGATGATCGCGGCGCGCTGCGCGAGATCTTTCGCGTGCTCAAACCCGGCGGCATTCTGGCGCTCAGCGTGCCGCACGCGAATTATCCGTTCTGGTGGGACCCGATCAACAAAACCATCGAAGCGCTTGGCGGGCGCCCTATCCAGAGCGCCGGACCAATCGCCGGTCTGTGGAGCAACCACTGGCGCCTGTATCGCCCGGAAACCCTGCGCGATGTGGTGTCGGGCGCCGGGTTCGCTATCGAGACGCTTGAAGAGCAGACCCACTATGCGTTTCCATTTATTCACTTCATCGTGTATGGCATTGGGAAGCCGTTGATCGAGAAGAACCTGCTGCCGCGCCGCTTCCGCGACAGCGCCGACCGCTTCCGCGGCGAACGCAACAGCGGTAGTCTGCTCAACCCGATCAACCTGGGGGTGCAGTTGTTCCGCCGGGTGGACGCGCGCAATGATCATCTGCGCGGTGATGAGAAAACATTCGTCAGCATTGTGCTCAAAGCGCGAAAGCCTGTCTGAACCGCACGTCGCGTGTATGCCGGATTGTTCATGAAAAGCGTCGCACCGACACCGCCAACTGTCGAAGACGAGGACATCACCTCAGAAAACGGTTCGCCTTCTACGGAAGCCGTAGACTCTCTCACCGACTCACAACCGCGTTCGTATGCCGGCGCCAACCTGTTGACGTTGCTCCTGGCAACCCTCGCTCTGGCGTGGATCGGTCAGACGTTCCTGATGAGCACGCCGCCGAATCTTGCGGCAGGAGTTGTGCTGCTGACGCTTGCCGGTGTGACATTCGTTGTGCTGGGCGCGTGGACGCCCAAACGGACAACGGTCGAGGACCCCGACGCCACGCCACGGTTTGTTGTGTGGCTGGATCGCCTTCCGCCGTTTTACCCGTTGTTCTTCCTGGCGCTCGTGAGTAGCGGCATCGCATTCTGGTGCACGGCGACGCCTGCACTGCGCCCCTTGCCGGCGCTGATCGCCTGGCTGGCGAGTATGGGTTTCTTTCTGGCAGGCGCGCGATTCCTCGATCATCACCGCGAACGCTCTTTTGAAGAAGTCCGCTGGGACCGCCGTGAACTGCTTGCGGTTGCGGCTCTGACCCTGTTCGCCCTCGCACTGCGTATTACTCTGATCGAAACTATCCCGCAGAACTTCGGCGGCGATGAGGGTGAGATGGGCATGGAGGCGCGCGGCGTATTGGAAGGACGCATCACGAATCCATTCGTCACCGGCTGGCTGTCGCATCCGACGCTCTGGTTCTTCCTTCAGGCGCTCTCTTTGAGCGTTTTCGGCAACAATGTGTTCGGTCTGCGCATACTCTCGGCGCTGATCGGCACAGCCACCATTCCGCTGCTCTACCTGTTTGCGCGCCCGCTCTTCGGGCGCGGCGTCGCGTTCGGCGCAGCGGCCCTCCTCGCCGGTTTTCACTTTCATATCCACTTCAGCCGCCTGGGTGTCAACAATATCGTCGATCCGCTCCTGGCATTGTCCGCATTTATTGCATTCTTTGCCGGCATACGCCGATCGTCGCCCTTTGCCCTCGGATGGACGGGGGTTATCTGTGGTGTGGCGCAGCATTTCTATATGGGCTCGCGGTTGACGCCGGTGTTGGTGGCCGTTCTTGTCGCTCACCTCGCCATCGCCGACTGGCGCCGCTTCCGCTGGCTGGCGCCACGCCTGCCTTTGATGGTCGTCGGATTTCTGCTGGGGTTTGGACCCCTGATCGCCCATTTCGTCGCCAACCCATCCGCGTTGACCGCCCGCCTGGCGATGGTCGGCGTGGTGCAGAGCGGTTGGCTGGAACAGAAACTGGCAGAAGGCGTTCCGCTGGCTCAGATCATCATCGATCAGACGCGCCAGAGTTTTGGCGCGTACACGTTCGTGCCCGATCGCAGCGCCTGGTACGATCCGAAAATTGCGCTGCTGGACTCGGTCTCCGCCGTCTTGCTGGTGCTGGGTGTGGCGCTGGCGCTGGTCAACTGGCGTCGTTCTGAGTGGTTTCTCCCGATTGCCTGGTTGACGGGCGCTGCGGTGCTGGGTGGCATGCTGCTGGTGAACACGCCTGAGAGTCCACGGTATGTCACAACTGCGCCTGCCCTCTGCCTGCTGGTGATGCTGGCGCTCCAGCGCATTGCAATGCTCACCGGGCAGGCGTTGCAATGGACGGATCGGCGGGCGTTGCTTTCTGCGGTCCTGGTTGTCCTGCTGGCGGCATGGAACCTGAACTTTTACTTCCGCGACTATATCCCGCGCCGCACATACGGCTGGACGAACACCGAAATCGTCACCAAACTGTCGCATTATGCGAACGCGCAACCGGCGCCGGTGTATCTCTACATGTTCACTCCGCCGCGCATTTTCTTCGGGAATGGAACCATCCGCTTCGTCGCTGCCGGCATTGAGGGTATAGACGTGAACGAACCGGTGACCGACCCGGCGCAGATCATGCCGCCGCCCGATGGAAAGCGTCCGCTCTTCATCTTCCTGCCCGAGCGCGAAGCGGAACTGGCACTGGTGCAGCAACGCTTCCCCGGCGGCACAGTCGAACGCTTTCAGGGAGAATGGGAGCCGGTCGTCCTGTTCATCGCTTATACGCCGCCCTGACGCACCGACAGGAGAGCGCCTGTGAGAAACGGACGTTTCCATATCACCGTCGCCGGCAATATCGGCGTCGGCAAAAGCACATTGGTCGGCATTCTGGCGGAAGAATTCAACTGGCAGCCCTACTACGAACTGGTCGCCGATCACCCGTATCTGGAAGACTATTACCGCGACCCCGAACGCTGGGGATTTCATTCGCAGATCTGGTTTCTGACGCAGCGCTATCAGCAACACCTCGAGATTGCCGATACGCCGATTTCGGTTTGCCAGGATCGCAGCATCTACGAAGACTACGAGGTCTTTGTCAAAGGGTTGCTGGAACAGAGCATCCTCAGCCACCGCGACTTTCGCACCTACCGGCAGTTGTTCCTGGCGCTGGTGCAGAGCATTGCGCCGCCAACGCTGCTGATCCATCTCCACGCCAGCGTGCCGACGCTGATCCGGCGCATCAATGAACGCGACCGCCCTGTGGAGCGCGCCATTCCACCCGCGTATCTGGAACATCTGAACCGGCGCTACGACGAATGGTTGCGTCGCTTTGAATTGTGCCCGGTATTGCGCATCGAAACCGATGATCTCGATTTTGCCCACTCCGCCGCCGCACGGCGCGAAGTGGTCGAACTAGTTGCGCAGGCGCTGGGAGTGCGCGGTATGGTGCAGGAACGTTTCGTTCCATAAGCGCAGATTGTAATCATTCCCTCATCCTGTTCTGGTTTACGCTGCCGGTATAATGTTTTCGAGCCGCCTGCTTAGTGGAAAGGCGGTCGACTCGATAAGTCTCGGCAAGGCAGCGCACATGGAACCATACACGATCCATCTTCATTCCAGCATTGTTCTCGATGCGTCTGTCGAGCGTCTCTGGCCCATTCTCTCCGACACCGACCGCACAAACCGCATGATCGGTCTGCCGGCGTTCGAGCGCACTCAGCCGGATCGCGATCTCGTGCAGATCGTCTATGGTCATTTTCTGGGGGTTCCGGTCAGCTGGCGCGAGCATCCCTTTGAATGGATTTTCGAGCAGCAGTTTTCGGTCGAGCGCGAATTTGCTCCACCGCTCCCGGTGGAACGATTACAGACCACCACCCGTTTCACCCCATTGCCGGGTGATCGCACAAAGATCGATGTCGAAGTCCATATGACGCCGCGCAATATCATCGGAAACATCGGCGGGCGTCTGATCGTCGGACAGCGGATGTTGCGCGCCATGCGCCGGGCATACCGCGAATTGGGGCGGCTGGCGGCGACACCTGGGACGATCACGCTTCCACCGGTTCGCCCGCCGCGTGTCAATCATCAGCGTCTCCGTATCGTGGCTGCCCGCTTGCGGGCGTTCGGCATCCGCGAAGCGCTGATCGACCGGTTGACCAATCATATCGTTCGCGCCGACGATCCGCAGGTGCTCAAGATGCGCGCCTTTGCGCTGGCTGATCTGTGGGACGAGCCGCGGATGGAGGTGCTGCGTCTGTGTCTGTACGCCACCCGTGTCGGGATGCTCGATCTCGAATGGGACGTACTCTGCCCCAGTTGCCGCGGACCGAGCCGGCGCGTCGGTTCGCTCAGCGATCTCGAACACGACTCCTACTGTCCATCGTGCGATGTGCGCTACGACACCAATTTCGATGAGTCGATCGAAGTACGGTTCAATGTCAATCCATCCATCCGCGCAGCGGTCGATGTCTCCTATTGCATCGGCGGGCCTGCCAACACCCCCCACATCGTTGCGCAGATCGCGCTGCCCGCACGAGGACGGCGGATGGTGAAACTGCGTCTCACCCCTGATCATTACCGTCTGCGCAGCCGCCAGATGACCGGGCGGGTCGCATTTGAAGTCGTGAGCGGCGCCGCCGCGCAAACCGCACACATCGTCTTCGACGCGGACTCCGCCAGCATCGACGAATCGCTCATCGGAGCAGGCGAGGTGACGATCATTATTGACAACGGCGCCGATACACCGGCTTTGATTGTCATCGAGCGCAGCGATTGGAGTTCCCAGGCGACCAGCGCCGCACTGGCGACATCGCTCACCGAGTTTCGCCAGTTGTTCTCGTCGGAAGCGTTATCGCCGGGGGTTGGCATCGCCGTTCGGAGTCTGACGTTTCTGTTCAGCGACCTGAAAGGTTCGACCGCACTCTACGAACAAATTGGCGACTCGCCAGCCTATGCACGGGTACGCGACCATTTCACCCTGATGAACGCAATTATTGGCGCCCACAATGGATCGCTCGTCAAGACCATCGGCGATGCGGTGATGGCGGTATTTTCCTCAGCCGAGGCCGCAGTTGCCGCAGCGCTGGAGATTCAGCGCGAATTCACGCTTGGCGAAATGGCGCGCGGCAATCCGGCGTTGCGGGTCAAACTGGGTTTGCACAGCGGTCCCTGTATTGCAGTCAATGCCAACAACCTGCTCGACTACTTCGGTTCGACGGTAAACATTGCCGCTCGCGTGCAGAACGAGAGCATCGGCGGCGATATCGTGCTGACCGACGCACTGACCGACGATCCACTGGTACATGCTGTGCTGGAACGTGAGGATGTCGAATTGGAGTTTTTCGAATGCGAATTGCGCGGTCTATCGCAGCAATTCAAACTCACGCGCGTCTGGGTGACGCATCCGATGGATCGGGCAGACGCGCCATTGACAGAACAGCCAGGCGGGTCTACAATACAGAGCGTCACGGGGCGTGGCGCAGCCTGGTAGCGCACCTGAATGGGGTTCAGGAGGTCGCTGGTTCAAATCCAGTCGCCCCGACCATACCGTGCACCCAACAACGACCTGTACGTGCTGTTGCAGGTCGTTGCGTCGTTTGCGATTAAGGCGCGCTTCCTCTTGCATCCCCTTGACGCTTGCGCTATAATGCCTCTAGTTTTACGCATGATGGGGTGTTGCTGCGCCCTGACACACACTGTTTCTTTTCAGGCCGTAAAAGATTACACGACACTGCCGTCGCCGCAGTTCGACACCGGGAGGAGCGTAATGGCACGAATGAGCCTGCAGACGGCTTTCGACCAGGCCCGGCAATGGCTCGAAACCAATGACCTCGATCGCGCTATCGGAATGGCGCATCATATCCTCGAGACCTATCCCCACTGCCTGGAAGCGCATCAGATGCTGGGAGAAGCGCATCTGGCCAATCGTCAGTATGAAGAAGCGCGTGCTGATTTCGAGCGCGTCCTTACGTTCGATCCGGAGCATATTCCGGCGCTCGTGGGCCTTGGCATGACCTGCGAGCGGCTTGGACAGCTTGATCGCGCGATTTCGGCATTTGAACGCGCTCTGGAAATCAAGCCCGACCTGCCGGAGCTGCGGAGCCAGTTGCTGCGACTCTACACCGATGCATGGGGGAGCGAATATGCGCACCTGCGTCTCAGCCGGGCTGGACTGGCGCGGTTGTATGCAAAAGGGCACATGCTGCCACAGGCCATCTCTGAGTTTCGCCAGGTGGTGGCGGATCAGCCCGACCGTTTCGATTCTCGTGTGGCGCTCGCGGAAGTTCTCTGGCGCGATGAGCAGGAAGAGGAAGCGGCAGAGGTGTGCCGCAGCATTCTTGCGAAGCAGTCCAATGTACTGAAGGCAAACCTGATTCTAGGGTATATCGAACTGGCTGCCGGCAACCCGTCCGGTGAACAGTTTTGGAAGACGGCAGCAGCCATCGACCCGTATCAGAGTATGGCCCGGGCATTGTTCGAGTCGCTCCCGCCTGTCGATGTGCCGGAACCGACCCTTCCAGAATGGGATGAGACTGAATGGTTCAATCGGCAGGTGGCGGCGCCCGCCGAACAACTCGCCGCCACCCGTTCGATGGAATCTACGACGCCAACTGCTGTCGCTGCGCCTCCTCCGCCTCCGCCATCAGCACCGCCGCTCTCCTATGCCGATAGCGATGATTTTCTCGCCAGCCTGCTGGCGATCGACGCTGCGCCGCCTGTTGTATCGCATCCGGTCGAAGAAGCCGAGGTTGAAATCAGTTCCGATACACGCCCATTTACGATCGAAGAATTGGGGTTAAGTGAGGCTGAACTTGCAAGCCTCGGCGCGCTGGAAGAAGAACCGTCCGGTCCTGCAGAGGTTTCGACGCAGGTGGAGCCGGTTGCCGGCGCCGCTACGCCTGAGGAGTCGTCCGAGGTGAGCGCGATGCGCCCGTTCACGCTGGACGAACTGGGGTTGACGCCGGACGAAATCGCAGCGCTCGATAGCGTGTCTGCGCCTGAGGAGTCGTCCGAGGTGAGCGCGATGCGCCCGTTCACGCTGGACGAACTGGGGTTGACGCCGGACGAAATCGCGGCGCTCGATAGCGCGTCTACGGCGGCGCCGGCGTCCCAACCATCACAACTCGAAGATTTCGATATTGACGCACAACCCTTCTCGCTCGACGATATCGATTTTGAAAGGGGCGGGCACGCCCCGGCAGCAGGACGTGATGTTGGATCCGGGGCTGGCGACGTGCCGCCCGATTTGCAGCCGTTCTCGATCGAAGAATTGGATATCGGCAGCATGAGCGGTCAGGCGGATTTTGGCGAGTTGCCGCCGTCACTGCAACCCTTCTCGCTGGAAGAACCGCCGGCGCCGCAACGCCCGCGAATGGCGGGGCTTACGCCGGAAGAAGCGGGCGAAACCCCGATCGAAGAGGAGGATACCTTCCTGCCGCGCGGTTTTAGCTGGCAACAACCAACCCAACGCGCGGAACCGTCGTTCTTTCAATCAACATCGGCGGCTTCCACACCGGACACGGGCACCATTTTCTCGAAACTGCAAAAGCAGCGTGAACGCGCGCCGCTGTCGCAGGCGGAGGAGCCGCCGCCGCCGCCCATCGCTCCAGATGAACACCTGGGTCTGTTCTCACTGGACGATGTATCCCTGCGCGACGATGAGTCGCCTGAGTCTGGCGCTCCCTCTTTTACTGCTGAACCACCCGTCGAATCGCAGCCGCCCGACGATAGCGGGCAGTTTCAGGCGATTTCGCTCGAAGAAGTGGAAAGCGTTGAGTCTGCCGTTGCCAGTGGGGTCATTCAACCGTTCTCGTTCACTGATCTTGGACTGACCGACGAAGAGATCGCTGCCCTCGGACTGGGCAGCGCGCCTGAGGCATCGGCGGCGCAGACCGGGTTTGGACTGACCGACGAAGAGATCGCCGCCCTTGGACTGGATAGTGCGTCTGAGGCGCTGGCGGCGCGGGCAGAGATGAGCGCACCGGTGCAGGAAGAACCGCCGGTCATGGCAGCGTCGCCGGTCGAGGCGCCGGTCATGCCTCCTGCTCTGGAGCCGCCGCCCCGACCGCTCGAGGAAGTGGAAAGCATCGAAGACGCTTTGGCCAGCGGTCAGCTTCAACCATTCTCGTTCACCGACCTGGGGTTGAGCGAAGAAGAAATCGCAGCGCTGGGGCTTGGTGATCTGGGGGGGGCTGCCCAATCGCCGGTTTCTGTCGAACCCGAGCCTCTCACGGAGTCGGCGCCTGAGATCGAGATGTCTGAAGCGTCACAGACGCCCGAACCGTTTGTCGAACCATTGACAGGCGGGGGGGAAGCGCCAGCGCCCAAGGCTGCGGCAGAGCCTGTTATTGAAGAATCGCTCGGCATCGAGGAATTGCAGCCATTCTCGCTTACCGATCTGGGTCTTTCGGAAGAGGAACTGGCAGAGTTCGACCTGTCGGACCTAGAGGAAGAGGGGGTGGAGTACGATGAGGGGCGCCTGGGCATTACCGAGGAAGAACTGGCAGCCCTCGGAACGGGCGGTGATCTCGAGTGGATGCCGGAACTGACACCTGTGAGTGAACCGCCTGCCGCTGCGTTCGAGCCGGTTGAACCTGCGCCCGAAGCCATCGGCGGCGATGATGTTGTTGACCGACTGATCCAGATCGGTCGTGAGCGCGGCTATGTCGATATTGCTGACATCATTGCTGCGGTGAAAGACCCCGAGGCGGAAGCGGCGCGGATCGACGAGATCGGGCGCATGCTCCACATGGCGCGGATCGAGATCCGCGATGGCGACGAAGTGATCGACCTCGACGCAGAATATGCGGAGGATGAGTCTCCGTTGATGCCGGAAGACGCCGTCGCGCCGGCTGCATTCGAAGCAGAGGAAGAAGACCTGATGCGCCCCTTCTCACTGGAGGAACTCGGGTTGTCCGACGATGAAATCGCTATGCTCGCTGCGGCGGCTGCCGGCGGTGCAGAGGAGACGCCACCAGCGGAAGAATCGTCGCTCACCCCCTTCTCGCTGGAAGAGTCCGACGCAGCAGACGATGAAATCGCCATGATCGCCGCCAGCAGCGTGGAGGAGGCGCCACCAGCGGAAGAACCGCCGCTTACCCCCTTCTCGCTGGCAGAATTGGGGTTGTCGGAAGAAGAGATCGCCCTGTTGAACGAGACGGCAGCATCCTTTAGCGCATCGCCTTCACCTGCCGCTGAAGTCGAAACTGAAACTGCTGCGTGGTTCGATCTGGAACCGGTGGTTGCTGACACCGAAGCGGCGCCGCTGCCCGAACCGCCAGCGCCGGATCTGGCAGAAGCGCCGACGCCGACGATCACGCCAGCGCCGGCATCGTCACAACGTATCGAGCAGCCGCCAGCGCCGCCTGCTGCACCTGTTTCGCCGCCAGCGCCACCCGCTATGGCTGTGAAACCGCCGCCAGCGCCGTCTGCTGCACCTGTTTCGCCGCCAGCGCCGCCGCCTGCGGTGATCCACGACCCGAGCGATTACCCGGAACTGCAAGAGTATTTGCAGATGCTCGAATCCGATCCGAACAACCATATCTTGCGACTCTCGATTGCGCGCGTTGGCGGTCAGGTGGGAATGACAGAGATTGCAATGCAGCACTATCGCCGGCTCATCAAGCAGAATGCGCTTCTTGATGAGATTGTTGACGATCTGACCGACATGATCGCTGAAACCAGTGATACGAATCTGTTGCGTAAACTGCATCGCACCCTTGGCGACGCTTACTCGCGTCAGGGGCGCTTCCGCGACGCGATGCGCGAGTATAGCTGGATACCAGGACAGGCATAAAGCCGCGTGACGTCAGTTGCGCTTCTGTGAACGGTAAAGAACGATGACTGTCAATATGCGCCGGATTGTTGAAGACCTCATCCGGGTCGAAGGGGTCATTGGAAGTTTGCTCGTTGGAAAGGATGGCCTGGTTGTCGCCAGTACGCTGATGGACGAGGAAGACGCTGAGATCCTGGGTGCAATGTCGGCTGCCGTGTTTGGCGAGATTGACAAAGCCACCAGGCGAATCGGCGTCGGTATGCTGATCGACTCGATTATTGACGCCGAGCAGGGGTCGATTCTTATGCTCGAGGCGCGCGAGTTGATCCTGGTCGTTATTACTCAGCGGATGGTCAATCTTGGTCTGGTGAAGATGGAAATGCGCCGGGCATCCAAACGGATCAGCGAGGCCGTGCCGATCTGAATCGAGTCTGTCGTCCCTGATGAGGTGTTACTCACATGATACGGCGCAGTGCCCGGTCAAGGGTCGTTCGACTGCTGGTTTCGCGCCCGTGAGCGTCATGCTCAGGGCGCGATGTTTGTGTTCTGTTACTGATAAAGGAGAGATGGAGGCATGGAGCGTTCTCTCATCATTCTGAAGCCCGATGCAGTGCAGCGTGGATTGATTGGACCCATCCTGACGCGGATCGAACAGCGCGGCTTGCGCATTGTCGGCATGAAGTTGATCCAGATCGATGAGGCGCTGGCGCGTCGGCACTATGCGGTTCATGAGGGCAAGCCGTTCTTCGATAGCCTGATCTCCTACATTACTTCCGGTCCGGTGTTGGTGCTGGTCGTAACCGGCGCGAACGTCATCGAAATCGTGCGTTCGATGGTCGGGGCAACCAATCCGGTCAAGGCGGCGCCGGGCACCATCCGCGGCGATTTCGCACTCGAGATCGGGCGGAACCTTATCCATGCCTCCGACTCGCCGGAAAATGGCGAGATGGAGGTGAATCTCTTCTTCCGTGCCGAGGAACTGGTTGATATGCGCCGCAGCGCCGATCAGTGGATTTATGAGTAGATCGCCTTATCTGCTGCTGTTGAATTCGCGCCACCACTCGTGAAATAGATGTTCCGGGTCGCTCCAGTAGCGTTCGGCATCAACAGCAGACGGTGGTGCAGGCAGCGTCGATGCGCTGCGGATACGGCGGGCAATATCACGCACGGCGCTAACCGCCGGTTTCTCGCGTCCCAGCCCATCGACGACCCCCATCGTCCGGTAGCATCGGGTGCGATCAAGCGGCGGCGTCTGCCACATCTCTTCGGGGACATCGGCATACGCCGCCAGCCACACGCCAGCCGCCCCATCGGTGTAGAGCCGCTCCAGCGCTGTGTAGAGGAACTCCGCTTGTTCGCCTGCCGTCCCTCGATACATCAGCGCTGTACGGCCATAGAGGTCGTCGTCGAACCATCCGGCGGTCTCGCCATTCGCTACTGTCGGCATCCCGACGCCAACGACGATGATCCGTCGTTCAGCCAGACCGGCAGCCAGTACGTGCAGATAGGCGGCGGGGTTCGTGTGCCGCGTCTGGTAATCCGCCGGCGTTTCCGGGAGATCGACTGTGACGCCGGCGAGCGCACAATGCTGTGCCACATGCTCAGGTCGCGGGCCCGAGCGACGTTTCAAGCCGGTGGGAGAGATGACCCCCAGACAGATAGCACGCGGCGCAACGCGCTTCAGTTCGTCGCTCATCGCTGCAAACCACTGCGACGCTGCCCGATCCGACTCGGGGCGATGAACACGCTCGAACCCTTCACCCAGTTGCCAAGCCCAAACTGCTGGATGATCGCCAAAGTAGCCGCCGATCTCGCGCACCAGGTAGCGCTGTGCCTCGACAATTGTCGGATCGCTGAAGAAATCGCCGCATTGCACCGGGCGATACCGTCCGCCGGTCAGAACGCGGATCAACCCCGGCGGACGCACGAGCAGCAGCGGTTGGCCATGCCGGGCGCGGCGTAACGCGCCGGCGATGTCTGGACCGTTCGCCCACGACGGAACCTGCAACTGACCAAGCGCAGCCACCGGAAAAAACGCCAGAACGACCCGCAAACCGGCGGCGTGCGCTGTGTCGAGCGCATGCTCCAGGCGCCGCATTGCGCGGCCGTTGATCCGCTCAGGTCCGGGCTGAAAATCCTCCCACAGCAAGCAGAAGCGCACGGTATCGAACCCAATCGCGGCGATGTGCGCCAATTCCTCACGCACTGCGCCGCGATCATAGCGCTGCCAGAGCAACGGGCCGACACGACGCGGCCAGTAGGTCACGCCCAATGAGAAGGTCTCATTCGTCGTCATGGCTGATTCTGCGCGTCAAGAAATGTTCCGACCTGGGTGAGAAACTGTTCAAATGCGGAAAGATCGTGCTGAAGCGCGTCATAGACGCGATCATAATCAATCGACAGGTACTGATGCACCAGAATGTTGCGAAAGCCGACAGCCTGCGCCAGCCTGTCGCCAAGATCATCGGAGATAACGCCAGCGCGCGCCACTGCCAGCACCGCATCACGTCCGGCGTCGGGCAGCGGCAACGAGAGGCCGGCAATCAGTTGGTCGCAGACGCTGATAACGACCTCGATAGCCAGCTGAAGGGTACGGTCAACCGTCGCACGTATGCGCCAATCATTATCGAGATCGGCGCGCGAGTGCTGTTGCAACTCGCGCAACTGCGCCAGATACACCTGGAGTTGCGCCAGATGACGGGCAATGGTCAGTGCGCCGGTCATGGACCGAGTCTCACGTTTCCTTCAGCGAACTGTTTCATGCGGGCGCGCAGCAGGCGGCGGTAACGCGGCGCCCAGTCGAACCACTCCTGCATGGTGCGCACCTCAAACGCTACCCGCGCCTCATCATCACGATTGTACAGGACGTAACGCGGACGCAACGCCTCGTAGCGCAGCAGCGGCGGCGCCTCGTTCAGGATCGCCAGGTCAATGACATCAGAACGAAAAGCGTCACTCAGGCGCCCGATCAATTCGAGACGCCAGCGCTCACGCTCTTCCTTTGTGGTCTCCGGGTCGAACAGCACTGCGATGTCGATGTCGCTACGGGCATGCGTGCGTCCGCCGGCGCGCGAGCCGAAGAGCCAGGCCACCAGCACCGGCGTGTCGGCAAAGATCGCGTCGAATGCAATGTCGGACACTGTGACCATTCCATCCATTCTACGGACTGCCGGTTCCGCGCACAAACACATCGGGCCAGGCTTTGAAGCGGGTGAAGAACAATTCCGGCGTCTGCTGCACTCCCCCCTCGGTAATTACCCGATACACCTTGATGTCCATCCCACGTCGCGCCCGGTCGGTCTGGCGCACCGTTCCGGCAGGCAAACTCGGGTCGTTCACGTAGACCGCCTGCGCCGGGGGTGACACGATGTTGGCGATCTCTGGACCAACCACCGCCACGCGCCGGTCTGGTCGCGTACCGTAGAGACGCACGCTCAGCACCTGCGCTTTCGTGTCGGCGACTGCTTCCATCAACAGCCAGTAGCCGGTGTCATTGACGAACTTAAGGTCCTGCACCCCCGTATAAATGGTTGCGTCCATGCCAGGCGCCGCCTGATCGGGGAAACTGAAGGCATCATACCAGGAGATATAGAACGGATGCGCATGCCGTTCGGTGATCGGCAGACCTGCCCAGAACGCCGCGCGGAAGACTGTAGTCGAGACCTGGCAGACGCCGCCGCCCCATTCAAGCTGCGTGCGATTGCCGATCACTGCGTACCCCTGAACAAAACCGTGCTCGGCGTCAACTGCGCCGAGTTGGGTGTTGAACGAAAACTCTGCGCCAGGCGGAATGAGCACGCCGTTCATCCGGGCGGCGCCGGCTTTGATGTTGGTGATGCGGTACTCAGCCGATCCGGCAAAGCTCGACATGCCTTCCGCCACCAACTCGACGATGCCGAGGGAGGGCAACGTCTCCGCCGTGATCTGCGGGCGGATGGTTTCGACCGGCAGTTCAACGACATGATCCTGGGTGCGCAGGGCGCGGCGGATTGCCTCGATGGCTTCCGGTTGTTTGAGGCGCAGGCCGTCTTGCCCTGGCGCAACAATCTGCAACCGCCCGTTGCGGAAGGCGACGCGCGGTTCGGCGCTCGGTGAGTCGACGAACTGCGCGAGCCTGGCAACCGCACGCTCAAGGCGCGCCTGATCAATATCAACAAACATGCGACCATCAATGATACTGATGGTCAGCATTTCTGCGATCCGCTCCTGATCCCACGTCCAGCGTCGTTCGCCCTGCTGCAGTTCCAATGGCCGGCTCAGTAACAGTTCGGCATCTGCAACCGCAGCGGCGATATCTTCATCTGCCAGCGTCGGCTCGAGCATGCGGGTGCGCAGTGGAACGGTGCGCGGTTCCAGAGATTGCAGAACGCGCAGGATGTCAAGCGCCGTCGCGTCTACGAGAAGTTGCCGTCCGGCGCGCGCAGCGGTGGGGAGCACTTTGCCTGCGGCGATGCTGAGCGCTGCATCGCGCGGCGGTTGTTCAATCTCACTGGCGAGGCCGGTCAGGTAGCGTTGCAACCGGGAGACATCCACGCGCAGGCGTGGTGCAATGTCAACGCCGCCTTCTTGCCGTACTGCCCAGAGTTCCTCGATGCGATGCAACGGGCTGCCGGTTCGCCCGACGCCGAGCGCAAGCGCTGCCGTCTGTTCCACCTCGAACTGAACGCCGAGGTCGTCGAGCGACGGACGCCAGGTGCGTCCCTCGAACGTCAGCGTCAGCGGCGCCTTCAGAAACGCTTCGTGCTGCGAGGTCAACAACGTCTGGATCTCCTCGCGCGCCATGCCGCCGACAGGGACGCCGCGAATGCTAACGCCGGGCAGCGCACGGTCGGCGGCAATTACGTCGGTTATGAAGGGTTGCGCAAAGTAGAGCGCCACACCGAGCGCCACAATGACCATCAAAACGCCGATCACCGGCGCGCGGCGGGGGCGCACCGGCGGAACGCGACGCGGCGGTTTTGGCGCTGGCGGTTCGGGCGGCAATTCGGGGGGCGGCTCATCGATCAGCACGCGCCCTTCGCCTTTGCGCCGCCGGATGGGACCATACTCCTGGTAGTACTTCTCCGACATGGCGGAAACTCAGGCGACGCAGCAGATGCCGATTCTCTGTTCATAATACGATCAAACACAGCAGCGTGTAAAGCGTATCACGTCTGCATGCGGCTGTCAAGACCTGGCGAACGCCAGCCCGCGTTCGCGCATGCTGACGAAACGCCCGTTGCCGATCACCAGGTGATCGAGCACATCAATGTCGAGCAACCGCCCGGCTTCGATCATCTGGCGGGTGACAACGATATCCTCCGGCGAGGGGGTTGGGTCGCCGCTGGGGTGATTATGCACCACGATGATCGATGCAGAGTTGAGACGAATGGCTTCCTTGAACACCTCGCCAATGCGGACCATTGATGCGTTCAGGCTGCCGACGTACACTGTCTGGATCTTCTGGACGCGGTTTTTGGTGTCGAGGCAGATTGCGCGCAACTGTTCCTGATCGAGATGGCTCATTTCGATCTGCATGAGTTGCGCCGCGTCGGTCGGGGAGCGGATCTGAAACCGTTCCTCGCCGCTCGCCAGCAACAGTCGTCGCCCGATTTCGAGCGCCGCTTTGAGTTGGGCGGTTTTTGCTTCGCCCATCCCACGGCGCCGCGCCAGTTCCTCGAAGTCAGCACGCTGCAACCCTGCCCATCCGCCGAATTCGACAAGCAACCGTTGCGCGAGTTGAATGGCGTTCACCCCTTCGATCCCGACCCGCAGCAGAATTGCCAGGAGTTCGGCGTCGGCAAGTGCGGCGGCGCCGCTGGCGCGCAACCGTTCGCGTGGTTTGTCGGTTGCCGGAAGTTCCCGGATGCGAATGTGATAGTCGGTCATTGGGCGCTCCTGTATCTGACCTGCGGGAAGGCTGCCTGGACGCGCATCTTCCCGCAGGCGCACCGAGTCGAATCACAGGTGCTACCGATCAACCGGCGTGGTTGATGCGCCACAAAATCGGCGCGCTGGTGCGACATTCGTCCTTACAGGAAGATCAACCGGATATGAGACAATCTCGTGATGGCGTTGGCTTCGACAGGCTCAGCCAACGCCAACCGCGCCACAGGTGCAAGCGTGTTGGTCCGGGTTTGGATTGATCTTCCTACACTATATGCGCGGTCATTCGTACCATACTGCCGGGGCGCGCAGCGGGACGCCGGGGCGCTGCGGGCTGAAGCCCTTGCTGAGGACGTGCAAGCCCCATTGGGGCTTGCGTGATCCCAGTTCGCCTGGCGGCGGAAGGAGCGGGCGACGGGTGCGAAGGCGGGCTGCGCGGGCTGAACCGGGGGATGCCAGATGAACGGCTCAAAAACCATCAACTGAAGCGATCCGGCGCTGCCGGACGATTGTCTTACTTGACCGGAAGCCACATAACGACATCCGCCCAGATGGTGAGCATCCCATCCTCGGCGGCGCTGGTCAGCACGACTTCGGCGCCGGTTTCATCAAACCGGTACGTTCCGAGTTCCGCCCAGTCATTCGCATGGGTCGCCGCATCGACGACCACTTCCGCCATGCCATCGGCGTGCTGCACCAGGTAGCGCACTCTGGTGGCATCACCCAATCGACTGACGGCATAGGGGATGAAGGCGATCACGCGGTACTGTCCCGCTGCGGGCAATTCCGTGCGCCAGATAGCCAGCGACGGCGGGCTGAGCGCGCGCACCTTCCAGGGGCGCCCGCCTGCGCCGCGCACCGATGCCGTAAACAACGACTTCCCGCCGTAGCCGGTGGGAGCGTCTTTCCATCCCTCGCCGAGGGTGACGAAACCGGGAAGATCGGCGTCTGCCGCGACCCCTCCCTGTGGCGGCGGGGCGCACGGCGAGGGGCGATCCTTCCAGAGCCAGACGCTCACATTGCCTGCCGGATGCGTCTGCCAGGGATCATCTCCGTCACCGCACCACCCATACGGGTCGGTGTTGCGCCCCAGGTACTGAACGCCGAAGTGAAGGTGCGGACCGCTCGAACAGCCGGTATTGCCAATGATGCCGATCGGTTGCCCGCGCGCCACCCGCTCGCCGATTACAACGTCCACGCGGTGCAGGTGCCAGTAGAGGGTGCGGTAGTCGTTCTCGTGGTCGATGACGACGGCGCGGGTGGCGCAGCCATCGTCGGCGTTGCCGGCGAACACAACGATCCCGTCGGCTGCCGCCAGCGCCGGTTCGGGCGGCGCTGCGGCGTAGTCCCAGCCATCGTGACCGTTGTAGGCGAAGATCGGGTCGGTTTCGATGCGCCCCCAGTAGGTGGTGACGCCATCCCGGCTATTACGCATCAAAAACGGACCGCCGTGGTCGAAGAACGATGTCGTCGGAACGACTTTGCCGATGGGACGGGTCAGAAACGGCGGGGAGGGCGGAGACCGGTCGGTTGGCGGAACGCGCGGGTCGTCGAACAGGCGCGTGTACGTTGCGCGGAACCGCTCCATCAGCGCGGGAAGGCGTTGTGGCGCAGTGGTTGGTGCAAGCACCCGCGCCAGGGCGTATTCGGCAAGCGACATGCCTTCCGGCGGCGGCGCTGTGCTGCCGTCGGCGAAGGTCAGTGCAAGGCGCTGCGGGTAATCTCGCCGCGCATAGAGCATTTCCTTGACAGCCCAGCGGACCTGCGCCTGCAAGCCGCGTCGCCGTCCGTTCTCGCCGCGAAAGCCAAGCGCCCAGGCGAACTGATCGGCAGTTGGCTGTGGATCGCCGATCAGTCCGCTCTGAAGTTCGATCAGCGCCAGAATGATCTTCGGGTTGACGCCATAGTAGATAGCCTGGCCGGTCAACGCCTCGGCAAAGGTATGCTGGCGGTCGCCGACCGGCATGACGATCCCTTTCAAAGGCCCGGGTTGGCCATCGAGGAACGCCTGGATCTGAAGCGCATAGAAGCCAGGTTCATACGTCAGCCGCTGGTCGTCGAAGAGCGCCGCCGGCGCAGGCGTCGGAACCGGCAGCGGCGCTTCCGGCGTTGCCGATAGCGTCGGGGAGGGTGTGGGAAGAGAGGGCTGGGAAGTCGCTGCACTGACCGGCGGGCGCGTCGGCAACGCTTCCACCTGCGGCGTTGGCGCAGGCGGCGGTGCAGCGCAGGCGACCAGCGCCAGCACGATCAGAACATATGTCAGTCGATGAAGGATCACAGAACAGACGCTCTCAATGGTTATCCATACGAAACGGCGCAATCGACGCACCTGCTGCCGCGCGCCCACGGCAGAGCGCCTCTACAGTGCGTCTCTCGCGGCTATCGCCTGCGCCCTCGGGATTATACCCGATTATGTCTTCCCCACTGCCAGCATATAGACTGCCGCTTCGTTCTCGCCGTCTACGCCGAGCATCGCGTTGACCTCGTCGTCCAGGAAGGCGCCGACGGCGCATACTCCCATGCCGAGCGATGTCGCCACGAGATAGAGGTTCTGCGCCAGGTGTCCTGCTTCGAGCAGCGCATAGCGATAGGAGCGTTCCTGATAGCGCCAGCGCAGGCGTTGAAGAATGACCGTAAAGTAAACCACCAGATGACATGCGCCCAGAAACTCCTGCATCAACCCCTGGCGCACCGCCGCGCTGCGCATGTCGCCTTCGCGGAGCAGCGCAAGGGTATGGTCGGCGACGCTGTAGTGGTAGACGCCAGAGCGTAGATCGCTTACCCGATGAACGGCCAGATACGTCTCAATCGGGTAGAGTGCGCCGGCGGATGGTGCGGCGCGCAGCTTCACGCCGAACCGTTCGGCATTGATGCCGCCGGTGTAGAAGAGCAGCCGCGACAATTCCGCCAGCGTCAGCGGATCGTCCGTATAGGTGCGCACCGAACGCCGCTTCCGAATTGCCTCCTCGAGACCGGGTCCTGGTCGATCTTCCAGCGGCGGCAGGATGATGCGCGGTGCATCTGGATACGTTTTGTACAGCGGCGGCTGCGCGCCCCAGTTGGCGACTGCACCAAACAGATCGCGCATTCCTGGTTTGCTCCACTGATGATACGCGACGCCCAGATCCGTGCCGAACGGTATATCCGGGCGAGCGCGAAGCGAGCTGCGCCCAAGCGCCGCTCCCGCCGATAGTCCAGCCAACGCGCCAAGAAAGCCGCGGCGCGTGTACAGTGCGTGCAGCATGCCCGGCGCATTGCGTCCGGCGGATGGGCGCCGAGAGGGCGCCGGTGTGGAAACGGGCGATCTGGCGCGGGAAGGCAGGCGCGGCGTGGCGGGGCGCATCAGGCGAAAGCGCAGATAGCGCGCCAGACGGGTCCAGTTCAGCGCCACGTGCGCGACCGCCAGGATCGCCATGACATACCCGGCATACGTATGATACACAAATCCCGTCAGGTCCCAAAGATCGGCAATGATGCCGGTGAGAATGGCGGCGGCAGCGGCGACGAGCAGCACAAGGCTCACTGCAACATTGACATCGTGGCGCAATCGTTTCATGGCGAAACCGCCTCCTTCCCGTGCGCGGTCATGTGTCCAATACTACTGGTGCACGTAGCAGGATTCCGGGTCGCTACGGGCTAAAGCCCTTGCTGAGGACGCAGTTCGACGGCGCTGACCGCACGCAGTTCGACGGCGCGTACCGCACGTGCAAGCCCCGCCGGGGCTGCTGATGCCAATGCGCAGTCCTGCGCCCACAACCGCAAACGCGTGTTGGGAATCGTTACGCCGTGCGAACCGGACGCTCGAACGTCTTGTCTGACTGACCGCACGTCGGTATGAGAACATCATCCGATATCGCCCGGTGAAGCCCGCGCAGGCCGGCTTTGCAACCGTAGCCTGCGGCTTCAGCCGCCGGGCGGACGAGTGGATGACTGATGCCAGGGCGCAGTCTGCATCCACGACACGCCTGCCGGTGCGTGTTGACCGTTGCGCCTTGCCCAACGAATGCTCGAACATCTTGTCTGATTGAACGCCCCTTGGTATTAGCAAGGGCTTTCGCTCGCAGCAGGACCCGTATTCTCCTCGACCCAGGCGCCATACGGCGCATACACATGCTCGATGGCAAAGGCATGGATCGCCGGCAATTCATACGAGTGCAACGCGCGGATCGCCTCTTCCACTTCCCGGTAGCGCGCAGCGGTCGTCTTGAGCAGCACACGAAACTCTGGGTCGTGGTGAATGTCGCCCTTCCAGCGGTAGACGCTCTCGATCTGCGAAATCTGCGCACAGGCTGCCAGCCGGCGCTCGACCAGGGCAGTTGCGATTTTCCGCGCCTCTTCAATGCTGCCGACGGTTGTGATCACAGCAATCAGGTTCATAGCGTCTCCTTGCGGTCTATCTTCCAGTATGACCACCAGTGGTACGCTTCCATTGTACAGCGCACCGTGCGAGGGCGGGGGAGAGCACACTTCTCTCAGGAACGCGGGCGTCTCGCCCGCCAGGGGAGAACACCCTCACACGTGTCGATGTTGGGTGATCCCCACGTCGCATCAATCGTCTGGGCATCAGAATACCGGTACGGGTGAGGCGCCGTCTCGTCGCAATTCCTCTCGTGGCTCAACAACGCGACACCTGAAAGGAAGGGGGCAGGGGAACAAAGGGAACGGCTTCGCACCCGGTTGGCAGCGTCTGCAGAGTGATCACGCGCCAGCGTGGAAGCACGCAGTGTTGGATGGCAACCCGGTGAAATAAGTGCTACCCCGCGTGTCGCGCGCGACCATCGCCTTCGCCCTCACGGGGCAGCGCCACTGCGATCGTCGTGCCGACGCCGACGGCGCTCGTCACGGTGATGCGCCCGCGCATTGCCTCGACCAGCCCTTTGGCGATGGCAAGCCCCAGCCCGGCGTTGCCGTTTTCTCGTCCACGCGCCGGATCGGCGCGGTAGAACCGGTCGAAGATGTGCGGCAGGTGCTCCGGCGCGATGCCGCTGCCGGTGTCGGCGACGGTGATCTGCACCGTGCGTCCCGCCGGCGTCGCCGAGAGGGTGATCCGCCCACCGGATGGGGTGTAGCGCAGCGCATTGTCGAGCGTAATCAACAGGACCTGCTGCAAGCGCTCAGCATCCGCCTGCACCGTGCCATCGGCAGTCTCGAGAACGACAGAGATGCCGCGTTGTTCTCCCAGTCGCGCAACCTGGCGCTGCACCTTGCTCAGCAGTTCCGCCAGATTGACCGGCTCTATCGTCAAGTTGAGCTGCCCGCTGTCCAGGCGGGTGAGGGTCAGCAGATCATCGACCAGGCGGCGCATGTGGTCACTCTCCGCCAGAATGTCACCCAGCAGTTCGTGCTGATCCGCCGCGTCAGGCGGCGTTTCGCGCAGGGCAACCTCAGCGCTGGCGCGAATCAGCGTGAGCGGCGCGCGCAGTTCGTGACTGGCGCTGGCAATGAAGCGTTGCTGCCGCTCCCACGCCTCCTGCGCCGGGCGCAACGCGCGCCCCGCCAGCCACCAGCTTGCCGCACCGACCAGCGCCATGCTGAAGGCGCCCAGACCGATCAGCCCCACCGTCAACTGGTTCAATACCTGCTCCTGATCGCTCAATTCGCGTGCCAGTTGCAACGCCGCCGGTCCATTAGAACGGGTAAGGCGATAGGTCAACAAACGCACCCGCCGACCATCGCTCATTGTGATCGTGCGCAGGTCGCTCCCTGTTGCCAGCGCCGCTTGCAGCGCGTCGCGGTCGGGAGACAGCGGCAGATCGAGATTGTTGGGATTGAAGAGCAATCGCCCTGAAGCGTCCAGCGGCAAAACCATGATCGCCGCCAGCTCCGCCGCATCGACCGGCGTCGTCAGGTCACGAGGAAGTTCCTCTTCATCGTCGCTGCGTCGGGGTTTCTCTTCGTCGTTCCGCCGTTCAACCTGCGGATTGGACGGGACGAACGGAAGAGGGGCAATCTCTCCGCGGATCACCGACCAGTCGCGGTCGGCAGTAACCAGATCGGGGGGGAGCGGTGCGCCGAGTGCGTGAAACTCGTGCGCCATCTTGTGCCGCAGCGCCAGGTCGGTGACGTCTGAGAAGTAGCGCGCCACCACCAGGTAGGCGCCGCTGCCGATCAGGACCACAAAGATGAGCGCCGCCAGCGCATACAGCAGCGACAATCGCAACCGCAGACCGCTAAACACGGCTTGCCTCCAATCGATACCCCACGCCGCGCACCGTCACAATCGGGTCGCGCTCGCCGGGGGCATTCAGTTTACGCCGCAGATACGAGATATAGACATCGACCATCTGTGGTTGAACGTCATGCTCGTAGGACCAGACATAATCCAGAATCTGCTGGCGCGACAACGCCTGCCCCGCGTTGCGCATGAGATATTCGAGCAGGTTCCATTCCGTTGGGGTGAGATCGAGCGGGCGTGTGCCGCGCCGCGCCGTGTGATGCCGCAGATCGAGCACCAGATCGCCGATGCGCAGTTCGTTGCTGTCGTCCGGTTGCAACGTGAAACGCCGCCCAAGCGCCCGCACCCGCGCCAGCAGTTCCTCGAATGCAAATGGCTTGACCAGATAATCGTCGGCGCCGCTGTCGAAGCCAACCAGCTTGTCTTCGATCTGACCGCGCGCCGTCAGGAGGAGCAGCGCAGTGGGCAATCGCGCCGCACGCACTGCGCGACAGATCGAGGGACCATCGCGCCCCGGCAGCATCCAGTCGATGATCGCCACCTCGTAGACGCCGTGCAGCGCTTGCTCCAAACCCGTTTCCCCGTCGTGGACGACGTCGACCTGATAGTGTTCGTCGCGCAACACCCGCGCAATCAGCCGCGCTAGCCGTTGATCGTCTTCTATCAGCAGAATTTTCATCGCATCACCTCAACCACGATCAGCATAGCGCAAAAAGATTGGAAAAAGATTGGAATACGAACCGGCTGATTCCAAGAGAGTTCCAATCTACCGGCGCTATAACAGATGCAGACGACAGCGCTCGTCCGAGCATATCATCAGAAAAGGAAGAGCAAGGAGCATTGAACATGAAACAGTCAACCCTTCTGGGCATTGCAGCAGCGTTGACCGCATTCGTTCTGGTTTTGGTTGGCGCACTTGCCGGACAATTGACGCAGACAAGCGAGGTGGCGACTCCAACCGCTGTTGAAGCGACCGCAGCGCCAACCGATACGGTTGTTGCGCTCGATCCCGCAGTGGAAGCGATCATCCGCGAGCGGGAGGCGGCCTACCAGCAGGCGCTGACCGAAGCCAATCGGCAGATTGCCGAGGCAAACCGGCGGCTGGAAGAGGCAAATCGGCAGATTGCGCAGCAGGCAGCGCCTCAGGCGGCAGCGCCTCAGCAGAGCGCGCCGACATACCCCGTTTCGGCGGAGCAGGCGCAGGCGATTGCGCAGAACCTGGCGCAGGGCGCTACGCTGATCAAACCGGCGGAACTGGTGCTCTATCAGGGCACGCCAACATATGAGGTCATCTTTGATATGGGCGCCGTCTATGTTGATGCCCGGAATGGAACGGTGCTTGCCAGTACGATTGTGCAGCCTGTGGCGCTTCCGGCGCAGCAGGTCAGCGCTGAACAGGCGGCTCAGATCGCCATCGCCTATCGCGGCGGCGGACAGGTGCGCAAAATCGAGCGTGAGAATGAGCGTGGCATTGATGTCTACGAAGTGAAGTTCACCGACGGCGCAAAAGTGTATGTTGCCGCATCGGATGGTGCAGTGGTCTATGCCCGACTGGACAAGGCAAAGAAAGACGATGATTGGAACGAACAGCAGTCCGATCAAACGGGCAAGGATCGCAACGACGATCACGACGAGAAAGACGACTGACAATGATCGTGCCGCCTGTGCTGAGCAGGCGTTGGTGACAGACAGGGTGCGCCGTTTCTCGGAAGATTGACGTGCTACAGCTGTTCTCGCCACCCTGTCTTCCCATACCTGTCGCGCGTTGAGTGTTGGCTGAGCCTGTCGAAGCCAACGCCCATGCATTCAGCGCGTCCTGGCGGCTAACGTGGGCTGAGCCTGTCGAAGCCAACGCCAGACACCGTAGAGGCGTTGTACCTCGCGCGTCCGACGTGGGCTGAGCCTGTCGAAGCCAACGCCCATGCATTCAGCGCGTCCTGGCGGCTAACGTGGGCTGAGCCTGTCGAAGCCAATGCCAGACACCATAGAGGCGTTGTACCTCGCGCGTTCAGCGTTGGCTGAGCCTGTCGAAGCCAACGCTGGACGCAAGACGGTCAACACGGGCAATGATGGTGCAACATCTGTTTGATCGCTTTATCAGACTATCAACATATCGTCATACAAAGCGTTATCACGAGGTCACGACATGAAACAACGCAGCACACCCGCGCGCACACCGGTACAAACGCTCAAACTGGTTATCAGCGCCGCATCGATTGCGGCGACGCTTGCCGGATGGGCGCTGCTGGCAACACAAAACATCCCGGTCATCACGCAGACTGAACCGTTTCCAGAGGCGGCGCTGGCAGTCACACCACCGCCAGCGGCAGTTGCGCCGCCTCCAGCATGGTTGAGTGAGCCGCCGGTCATCCCGACGCTGCCACCGCTGATTGCGGTTGTGCAACCGCCAGAATCGGCGGGCGTTCAGCCGGTTCCTCCAGCAGCAGTTGACGCTCAGCCGGTTGCTCCGGCAGCGCCTGCTCCGGTCGTCGTTGCCAATCCGCCAGCATTGCGCGAAGTCAATGCGCCGGTGACCGTCAATCCGCCTGTTCAGGCGCAGCGACCGGCGCCAGTCGTCGTCACGCGGTCGTCGCGGTAGAGGAGGGTCTCGTGCAGTCCATCGCCTTCCGTGCCATGGGGTGCCAGATGCACGCCTTTCTCGACAGCAACACCGATGCGGCAGCGACGACTCTTCGCGCGGTTCCGCACTGGTTCGCCGAATGGGAGCGCACGCTGAGCCGCTTTCGCAGCGATAGCGAACTATCGGCGCTCAATGAGCGCGCTGGCGAAGGATGGATGCCGGTAAGCCGCACGCTATGGGACGTGGTGAACGATGCGATCACGGCGGCGCGTCTCAGTGATGGTCTGGTGACGCCAGGCGTGTTGACGGCGCTGGAGGTGGTCGGCTATGACCGGGATTTCGCGCAGATCGCCGATGGCGTTCCGGCGCGGGTTCAGACCGTCCCGCCCCGCTCTGGCGACTGGCGCGCCATCCGGCTCGATCCGCAGCGGCGCGCAGTGGCGTTGCCGCCAGGGATGCGCCTCGATCTGGCAGGCGTCGCCAAAGGATGGGCGGCAACCAGAGCGGCGCAGCGGCTGGCGGCGCACGGGCCGGCGCTCGTCGATGCTGGCGGCGACATCGCCGTGCGCGGCGCGCGCGCCGATGGAGTGCCGTGGACGGTTGGCATCGCCAACCCGTTTCAGCCGGATGAATCGCTCGATGTCGTGCTGCTGCGGGATGGCGGCATTGCGACATCGGGGCGCGATGTGCGACGCTGGCGGCAAGGAGGCGTCGAACGGCATCACATCATCGATCCGCGCACCGGTGCGCCGGCAACGACCGATGTGCTTGCGGCGACGATCATTGCGCCTTCTCTGCTCGAGGCGGAAGTTGCTGCAAAAGTGGTCATCATTCTGGGGAGCGCAGCCGGGATGGCGTGGCTCGACGTTCGCCCATGGCTTGCCGGTCTGATCGTTACCGAAACACACGACGTTCTACGAACAACAACGCTCGAACAGTTCCGCTGGCGCGAGTCAGCAGCGATGGAGGGTATCTATGAGTGACGAGAAAGCCGCGCGGCTGGCTGCCATCCGCGCCGCTAATGCTGCAAAACGTGCGATGATGGCGCAATCGTCCGTGATCGCAGAGCGCACGACGGCGCCTGTCGGTGAAATGACCCAGGCTGCGCCTGTCGAACGTAGCGCACCTGTGGCGGGAACGCCTGCCGCAGTCAAAGGCGCGCCGTTACGCCCACAGCACGCGCCCGAAACCGACGCATTCGCCGACATGCCGCCGGCTATGGCGTTTCAGACCTTTATCGGCATTATGCTGGCAGCCATTCTTGGCGCATTTGCAGCAATCGTGGCGTTGCCCGCCTGGTTGCCTGGTTTGAGCACATCGCTGCTCGGCGCAGAACCAAAGGCGTACTGGTATCTGTCACGCAGCAGCGCATTTGTCGCATACATCCTGTTATGGCTCTCGATGGTTTTCGGGTTGTTGATGACCAACAAACTGGCGCGCCTCTGGCCCGGCGGACCAACCGCCTTCGATCTGCATCAGCACGCCAGTCTGCTCGGTCTGGCATTCGCCCTGTTTCATGCCCTGATCCTCCTCGGCGACCGCTACGTGCAGGCGACGCTCTTTCAGGTGCTGGCGCCGTTTCAGTATGCCGGTTATGAGCCGCTGTGGGTGGGGTTGGGACAGGTCGGATTCTACGGGCTGGCGCTGGTTGGTTTGAGTTTCTACGTCAAAGACCGGATCGGGCGGCGCGCATGGCGACTGATCCATTTCCTCAGTTTCGCCGTCTTCGCGCTGGCGTTGCTGCATGGCATTTGGAGCGGCAGCGACAGCCAGAGTGATCTGGCGCGCGCGATCTACTGGACAAGTGGCGGCAGCGTTCTGTTTTTGACCGTCTACCGCGTGCTTGTGGCGCGGATGGGGAAGCGGTTGAAGGTTGAAGGTTGAAGGTGGCGGATGTGACGGTCACTGCGGGGGGAGGCTGCCAGGCTCGCCGGTTTTCGGTGGAGGGGTTGGTTGGCGGATGTGACGGTCACTGCTGAGCGGCTGGCGGTACGCGCCGGTCTTTGGCGGCGGCGGGGGTGGTGGCGGCGGCGGGGGTGGTTGGCGGATGTGACGGTAACTGCGGGGCTGCATGAAAACAGCACTCCTAACCCCTAAACCATAACTTGTAACGAAAGGAACACACTAATGACGACCTATGCTCAACCCAGAACAGCTTCTTTCAATCCACGTCGAGTCGCTATCGGCGTACTGGCAGGC
>CALGYB010000124.1 GCA_937935075.1 uncultured Roseiflexus sp.
TTGTGGCGCACGAAATGACCCACGGTGTCACTGATCGCGCATCGCGCTTGTTCTACTACTATCAGTCCGGCGCCATTAACGAGGCGTTCTCCGATATCTGGGGCGAGTTTATCGATCTGACCAATGGCAAAGGGAACGACACACCCGGCGTTAAATGGTTGATAGGGGAAGATCTTCCTTCTTCAGTCGGCGTCATCCGCAGCATGAGCAATCCGCCTGACTACAACGACCCTGACCGGATGACCAGTACCTTTTACTACTGCGAGGAGAATGACAACGGCGGCGTCCATACGAACAGCGGCGTTGCTAACAAGGCTGCGTTTTTGATGGTGGACGGCGGAACCTTCAACGGCAGAACAGTGACCGGTCTCGGCATTTCGAAAGTCGCCAGCATTTTCTACGAAGTGCAGACGCGTCTGCTGACATCGGCCAGCGATTATCAGGATCTCTACAATGCGTTGCAGCAGGCCTGCACTAACCTGATCGGGACGAACGACATCACTGCCGCTGATTGCCAGCAGGTCAGGAATGCCATCGAAGCCGTCGAGATGAACCAGCAGCCTTCCGCTTGCGCCGCGCCGGAGGCGCCGATCTGCGACACAGGCGTACCCAACAATCTGTTCCTCGACGATCTGGAGATTCCCTCCAGCGGTCGCTGGGCAAAAAACGCTCTTGTGGGTTCAAATGCATGGTACTATCCGCAGAACCCGAATCCTTATAATTTCGATGCCACCTACGCTACCAGCGGGCAATATAATATGTGGGGGTATAATATCCCAAACAGAGGGGATTATTTTATCCATATGACCTCGGATGTCACGTTGCCTGGCGGCGCCTTCATGCACTTCAGGCACGCATATGGATTTGAAGATGGATTTGGAAATTTTTTTGACGGAGGCGTGGTAGAGTACAGCACTGACGGCGGCGCCTGGATCGATGCCGGTTTGTTGTTCATCGATAATGGGTACAACGGTCGGCTATCGTCTTCTTACAACAACCCGCTTGGCGGTCGTCGAGCATTTGGCGGCGAAAGCAATGGATACATCTCCAGTCGTCTCGATCTGCAGTCGCTGGCAGGGAGGAACGTGCGCTTTCGCTTCCGTATCGGAACTGATATAAACATCGACGATTATGGATGGTTTATCGATGACATTCGCATCTACACGTGCTCGACGAGTGCGCCAACAGCGACGCCCTCTGCCACGCCGACGCCGCTGCCGACGGCGACGCCAACACCCTCCTCACGAATTGTCCATCTTCCGCTGATTGTGAAGCCGTTCGGCTGGCGGACGCTGGTGTACACGACATTCGAGAACGACTTTCCAGGACCGTGGCGGGTTTACGATCTTAATGGCGCTGCGAGTGGCGAATATTTCTGGGCGCGCCGCAGCTGCCGTGCGTTCGAGGGCGAATTTAGCGGATGGGCGGTTGGCGGCGGAGCGCAGGGTGGTAACCTTGGGTGCGGCGCCGGATATCCGAACAATGCTGGGTCTTCAATGGACTTCGGTCCATTCAGTCTGGTCGACGCTAGAGCTGCTGAACTCCGCTTCAAATTTTGGGGGAATATGGAGTTGAACTATGATCGGTTGTGCGCAGGGGCATCGATCAATGGCACAAATTGGTACGGCGGATGCTGGTCGGGCAATTCGAATGGCTGGGTTGACGCCCGACTCGATCTGTCGAATGTTTATCGCCTCGGCAACCTGATGGGACGCCCGCAGGTGTGGGTGAGTCTATTTTTCGTCAGCGACGCAAGCGTTAACAAGCCAGAAGGAGTCTATGTCGACAACGTCGAGTTGCGCTTGTGTCCGGTAGGCGCGTCGTGTCCGGCGACGAGCTCTATGAGTCTGGCGTCTGCAGAGCTGATTGAGTTTCCGATTGAGGAAACACGATCGCAGCGATGAGACGATTGTTCTTCATTTCCATCCACGCAGCATCAAAATCGGGTATACTGTAGCAGAGCGTAGTGATGCTGTGGATAGAAGCCTGGAGGGTTTCTCTCCGGGCTTTGGTGTCATATGAGATAAGACGCGAGTGTGAGTACTTAGAAAGAGGTTTGCGATGAGCCAGGGACAGGAAGGAAGAGCGTTTCAGAATCCCGATGCACGGGGAAGGTCGGTCTCTGCGTTGGTTATCCTGAGTTTAGTCGTGATTGTTGCTATTTTTCTCGTCAGCAACGCGGTCACGACGATTGAGGCCGGAACACGCGGCGTACTGAAGACGTTTGGTGAAATCACCGGTGTGCTCGAAGAAGGGTTGCATTTCCGCATGCCGTTCATCACATCTGTGACGGTGGTCGAGGTGCGCACCCAGCGGTACGAGTCGAACTCGAGCGCTGCATCGCGCGACTTGCAGACGGTGACAACACAGGTGGTCATCAACTATCGCCCCGATTCTGGTCAGGTGGACCGGCTGGTGCGCGAGATTGGCGTCGATTATGAGCGGCGGGTCGTCGATCCGGCGATCCAGGAGTCGATCAAGGCGGCAACGGCGCGCTTTACTGCGGAAGAGTTGATCACCCGCCGTCCAGAGGTGTCGGATCTGATCCAGCGCGGGTTGAGCGAGCGGTTGACGCCGCGCGGTGTGATTGTCGAGAGTGTGTCGATCACCGATTTCAACTTCAGCCCCGAATTCGCGCGCGCCATCGAAGCGAAGCAGGTCGCCGAGCAGGATGCGTTGCGCGCGGCGCGTGAACTGGAGCGGGCGCGCATCGAGGCGCAGCAGCAGGTTGCACGAGCGGAAGCCGAAGCAAAGGCGCGGCTGGAAATCGCGCGCGCCGAAGCGGAAGCGTTGCGTCTACAGCGTGAGGTCATTTCGGCGGAACTGCTGCAACTGCGCTTCATCGAGCGGTGGGATGGCGTCATGCCGCGCTTCGTCGGCGGCGAGAATAGCCTTCTGCCGATGTTGAACATTCCGGCGAGCGACGTGCTCGGCGACCGGGCGCCGGCGCCGCAGCGCGCGCCAGCCGAAGAGCCGGCGCCCGCGCCAGCGGCCGAACCCGCAGCATCACCGTAGGGGCAGTAGGGGGCAGGTCTCAGACCTGCCCCCTACGGGATTCGTTCAAATCCGTCCAACGCCCCCGTTCAGCACCACACGCAGCGCGGCGCGAATGTCGGGCGCCACACAGTCGGCGATGCCATCGGGACTGAGCCTGCTCTGTTCGTCGATCAGGATGGTGCGCATGCCGAGTTCACGCGCTGGGGGAAGGTTCTGCGGCGTATCTTCGATTAGCAAGGTATCGCCGGCAGCGACGCCGAGCGCATCGAGGACGCGGGTGTAGGCGATTCGGTTCGGTTTCGGCTGGAACTCGAAGAAGCGAATATCGAAGATGAGCGGGAAGTGCTGCGCAACACCGAGTGTACGCAGCACCCGCGCGGCATGCTCGGCAGGTGAATTGGTGAAAATCGCGCGTCGAAGATCGATCTGATCGAGCAGTGCATCAAGTTCGTCATCGCGCGCCAGAAACATGTCCAGCCGAATGTCGTGAATGACGCGCAGGTAGTCTTCGACGTCGATGTGATATTCTCGCTGTAAGCCGGCGAGCGTTGTTCCATAGCGAATGAACCAGGAGTGGCGTAGCGCAGGCGCCTCGTCGGGGGGGCATCCGGTGACTCGCTGCACGTATGTGTTCATGCGCTCGTCGAGAGCATGCTGAATGCCGGCAGAGCGCGAATAGAGTGTGCCGTCGAGATCAAACAGAATTGCAGCGAGCGTCATTGCGTTGTCCTGTTCAGGATACTGCCACGTTCGTAGTATACCAGTTTTTCTGGCAACGAGTCGTCAGCGCAGACCCGGCGCTTCATCACACAAACGCCGTCATCGCATCGTGCATATGCTGCTGAAAGGCGCGTTGCAGGACCGTGGCATCGACTGCGCCGTGGCGTAGCAGAATCGCGCCAAGCGGTTCGTGTTTCCCGGAAGCGCGGAGCCGGATCTGTTCGAGCAGAGCGTGTTCCAGTTGGTTGGGATCGATGTGCCCTTGTGCAATCAGATACTCGCTCAGGGTTCGCGGCGTCGCGCCATTGGCAGCGCGTAGGCGGCTTTGCAGCGTCAGCGCGCGCGCCAGCGCCTCTGGCGCCGTCTTGCCGCGCAGAACAAGGAGATGACCCAGGAGTATTGGTTTTCCCAGGCGGCGGAGTCGCTCCTGCTCTTCCAGCGCCACTTCGAGATCGGCATCGTTGGTAGCATGGAGCGCACGCAGGATGACGCCGATTGGTTGTGAGGCGTCTTGATGACGGAAGATGCGCGGTTTGTAGCGTTCAAGCACGCGGCGCGCCTTCGCCTCCCGCCATTCCTCAGCCGCTAGCGCGTCCTCCGGGTGCAGCACGACATAGTGCTCCAGGTAAGCAATACGCAGGTTCTGGTCGTCAGGGTCAATGGCGGATGCGCGCTCCAGGCAGTCCAGGCGCTGCCAGGGTTCGCGCACCAGGTGCGCCAGCGCTATCCAGGCATCGGCGCATCGGTGACCTTCGGCAAGGTGATCGCGGAGTTGGATCAGATTGTAGCGGTGGCGCTGTACGAACGGGCATGGTCGAGGGCAGACGCGGCTCATAGCGACCTCTCGGTCATTGATGGGTGCAGAACGTGGTAGAAGCATCATGGCTTTGCCTGAATTGAAATATTAAATTATGCGTTGATGGCATGTTAAAACCGGATGATGACCAACGCAAACGTGCATGAGGCTGATTACGATCCGCTATCGCACGAATGGGCATCGTACTGCCTGGATTTGACATGCGTTCTCCTTCATGCGATCATTGCGCTATGACCGACTTTGTCGCACTCCTGCGCGGCGCGCGCGGTTACAACAACCAGATTGCGCATATTGAGCAGTTGCCGGCGCGCGCCGCGCGCTATGCCGAACCATCCGCGCCGCTGCCGCCGCTGATTGCCGCTGCGCTCGCCGCGCGCGGCATTTCCCGCCTCTATACCCATCAGGCAGCCGCGCTCGATGCCGCGCGCGCCGGTCACCACATCGGCATCGTGACGGCGACGGCTTCAGGGAAAACTCTCTGCTACCAGTTGCCGACGATTGAAGCGGCGCTGTCCGATCTCGCTGCACGTGCGCTGTTTCTCTTTCCTACCAAGGCGCTCGCCGCCGACCAGTTGCGTGCGCTGAATGCGCTCCTTGATGCGCTCAAAGCGGCCGGCGGTCCAACAGTGACGGCGGCGACCCTCGATGGCGATACGCCGCGCGCTGCACGCGACCGGGTGCGCGCCGGGGCGCACATTATCCTGTCGAACCCCGATCTGCTCCATCGCACGTTGCTGCCCGATCATGCGCGCTGGCAGGGGATTCTGGCGCGGTTGCGCTATGTGGTGCTCGATGAGGCGCATACGTATCGCGGCGTGTTTGGCACGCATGTCGCACTGATCATGCGGCGGCTACGGCGATTGTGCGCTTACTATGGCAGTGCGCCGCAGTTTATCTGCTGCTCGGCGACCAGCGCCAATCCACAGCACCATCTGGCAGCGCTCGTCGGTGATGAGGTGCAGGTGATTGATGATGACGGCGCGCCGCAGGGAGAGCGGACCTTCCTGTTCTGGAATCCGCCGGTGATCGACAATCAGCGCGTGCCGGCGTGGATGCGCGCTTTGTTGCCGGAAAACGGTCAACGGCGCAGCACAAACGCCGAAACGGCGAATGTCCTGGCAACCCTGGTGCGCGCTGGGGTCAAGACGCTGGCATTTACGCGCACCCGGCGTAGCGCGGAACTGGTGCTGCGCTATGCGCGCGAGACGCTGGAAAACGGCGCTCCTGGAGAACGGTCGTCAACGCTGTGGACCGAACAGATCGCTGCGTATCGCGCCGGATACACGGTCGAAGATCGTCGGCGCCTGGAGCAGGCGTTTGCCCGTGGCGACCTGCGCGGGCTGGTCTCGACCAATGCCCTTGAATTGGGGGTTGACATCGGCGGTGTCGATGCAGTCGTGATCGGCGGCTTTCCGGGGACGATCGCCAGCGCCTGGCAGCAGGCGGGGCGCGCCGGACGTTCCCAGGGGAAAAGCCTGGCGGCGCTCGTGGCACAAGACGACCCGCTTGACCAGTTTTATATGCGGCATCCGGCGGAGTTTTTCAGCCGTCCGCATGAACATGCCCGTGTCGCGCTGGATAACCCGTACATCCTGCGTGATCAGTTGCGTTGCGCTGCTGCCGAACTGCCGCTGCACGACGCCGATGAGATCTGGTTCGGCGCAACGTTCGCCCGATTGCGCGACTGGCTGTTGCGGCGTGGCGAACTGACGATGCTGCCAGACGGTCGTGTGGCATATGCGGGGACTGCCCGCCCTGCCGCAAGCGTGAACATTCGCAGCGCCGATGGCGATCCGATCGACCTGATCGACAGCGACTCAGGGCGTCGGATCGAGCAGATTGCGGCTACCCGCGCACCGTTCGAGGTTTTTCCCGGCGCGGTCTACATGCATCAGGGCGATACCTATGTTGTCGAAGCGTTGACTTCCCGGCAGGCGCTGGCGCGGCGTGCGCGGGTCGAATACTATACCCGGACCATCGACGAAACCTCCATTGCCGTGCAGCAGGTGCGTCGGCAACGTCAGATCGGACCGGCGACCCTCGCGCTGGGGGTGGTTGACGTGACGCGGCAGGTCGTCGGCTATAAACGCAAGCGGCACTACACCGACGAGGTGATCGGAGAGTATGATCTGACCATGCCGCCGCAGACGTTTCGCACGATTGCGGTCTGGTGGACGATTCCTGAACCGATCTGCCGTCGGGTCGAGCAGGTATGCGACAATGCGCTCGATGCGCTGCACGCAATGGAGCACGCGGCTATCGGGTTGCTGCCGCTCTTCGCGCAGTGTGACCGCGCCGACATTGGCGGGCTTTCGACCGATGGGCATCCCGACACCGGCGCCGCGACGATCTTCGTCTACGATGGCGTGCCGGGAGGCGTGGGGATTGCCGAGGTCGGGTACGAGCAGGCGGCGCAGTGGTGGGAGCAGACCTGGCGGTTACTGATCGACTGTCCGTGCAGTGAAGGATGCCCGGCGTGCATTCAGTCGCCGAAGTGCGGGAACGCCAATCAGCATCTGTCGAAGATTGGCGCGGCGACGCTGGCGGCGCTGTTGACCGGGCATACGCCGCCGCTGCCCGGCGCTTTTGATAAAAATGCGACCGGCGCGGCATTGATTGAAGATCTACAACGACAACTGGCGCGCGCGCGCAGCGAACCGCCAGGGATGCGCCGCACTGCCGTGCTGGTGGCGCTACGCTACCGGATTGCAACCGGACGCGCGTGCATCAGCGATGATGCCGGCAGAGCGGCGCTGGCGATGATCGAAGCGGAAGCGAATGCATTGCAACGATAACATTGGTTGTCCTAAACTTGCTCAAAAGTGTGCTACTATTCAAGAACGGCAGCTATCTGAAAGGTTTATTGGAACATGAGCGTCGCTTCAGAGTTGCCCGCCCTCGATCATGCTGCGCCTGGCAAGGTTGTCGCTGCGCTCGAAAAAGCGCTGGGCGACGACCTGATTTCAGTTGTCCTGTTTGGCTCTCGCGCCCGGAACGAAGCGGATGCGCCGGCAGCAGGTCATTTTCTCACGAACACGCCGCTCGTGTTCAGCGCCTGGCTGAATGCGCTGAGGAATTGGGGTTCGATGTCCACGTCCAAACCGATTATGGCGATGAGACCAGCGGGCGGACACCCCGGGATCTGTTCGACGAAGACGACGCTGCCCAGGCGCTCGTCCTGGCTGAAGAGGCGTGGCGCTGGCGGAGGCAATTCTCAGCGGGGCGCAAAAGGCGAGTGACGAAGCGAAGTGAGTCTCTGTATCATCCAAAATGCGATCCGTTGGTGACGATCACATCACGACGCCCCCAAACATAACCTGAGTCGCTGTCAGCGCACGTCTATGTGATCGTCACCCTTCGTCCTCACCTACATCAGGATGCCCCAAACGTCGATTTGGGGAACCACTCCGCCGCCGGTTCGACCGTGTCCGCCGGGCGCGGACCGGTGTCGCTCCAGTTTTCCTGGTTCTCCAGGGTCAACTCAGGCTCAACTTCCATATCGTGGGTGCAGAGGATCTGGCAGGAGAGGCGGTACTGACCGAGCAGACCGCGCTCGCTGAGTTTCTCATACTCGGCTGCGGTCATGGTGTCCGGTTCACCTGAAACAAACGTGACCCGGCACGTTGTGCAGCGCGCAATACCGCCGCACCGGTGCCCGATATTGATGCCCATATCCTCGATGGCGTTCACCAACCGCTTGTCTGCGCTCCATTCAGCCGTTTTACCCGCAACTGTGATCTTCGGCATGTGTGCTCCATCCTCCAGATGTTTCAGAAAGCCTGCGAATACATGACCATGATACACGACATGTAGCAGACCGGAAACCGTGCGCCAGGTGTAGTCCTGGCAAAGGGCGCCGTCATGAGTTGACCGCAAGCGACGCATGCATCGCTCCCGACCTGTCTCCCTGATCTTATACTCATACGTGGTCATTCGTACCATACTGCCGGGGCGCTGCGGGCTAAAGCCCTCGCTAAGGACGTAAAAGTGCACGCTCCAATGAATCTGGGCGATCAACCACCAAGCGCTGCGGGCTAAAGCCCTCGCTGAGGACATGAAAGCCCTGCTGGGGCTGCTGCCGCCACTGCGCATTCATGCGCCTACGACTGCCGACGTGCGTTGCGGATCGTTACGCCGTGCGAATCGGGCGTGCGAACATCTTGTCTGACTGATCGCAAGTGAGTATCAGATCCGCCCTGCCGTAAGCTGGCTCGCCAGGTTTGGGTATGCACTCGGTGCGCATTGCGTTATCAGCGCCAACACCCACTTCCGTAATCTGGCTCGCCAGGTTTGGGCATGCACAGCGCCAACAGGACGCTAACCGCATTCGTGACCCGTCTGATTATCATGCCCGGACCCCTATGGCAAACGATGCCATCCGCCGCATCTCTACGAGTGGTATACTATACAGGCGGTTGCGAAAGATACTGTTCAACGCTGGAAGTTCAGCGTTCCGAAAGGACAATCATGCTGCGTGGTCTTCGAATAGTGCTGCTGCTCGCGCTCGCGGCGATTGTCAGCGCGTGCAGCAGTTATGAGTTTCGTGGCGTAACGCTTGATCCCCCCAAAGAGGCGCCGGATTTTACCCTGACCGATTTCGAGGGCAGACCGTTTCATCTGAGCGATCATCGCGGCAAAGTCGTGATCCTGTTTTTTGGCTTCACCAACTGCCCCGATATGTGTCCTGCTGCGCTTTCCGACATGGCTGCCGCCCGCCGCAAATTGGGCGCTGATGCTGAAAGGGTGCAGGGTATCTTCGTTTCGCTCGACCCGGACCGCGACACACCCGAACGCCTCAAGCGGTATGTCACCGCGTTCGACCCGACGTTCATCGGGGTGCGCGGCAGTGAAACGGAACTTGCGCCGGTTGTCAAGGACTACGGCGTGACCTACATGCGGCGCGACCTGCCCGACTCGGCGCTTGGCTACACCATCGACCACTCGACGTTCATTTATGTGATCGACGCTGCCGGGCGCTGGCGTTTGCTCTTCACGCACGGGATGCCGGTCGATGATATTGTCAGTGATCTGCGCTACCTGGTGCGGCGTGGAGGCGCGTGAGTCATGGGATCGTTCCATCGCGTGGCGCTAGTGATCCTGGCGCTCGTGGCAGTTGGTGTTGCGGGTTCGGGCATCTGGTACGAGAACCAGCGGCGCAGCGCCGAACGCTATCTCGTCTTCACAGTTCCGCCGGGCAGCGTGGCGCGCCTCGCTGCGGGCGAACCGCTCGAAATCCTGCCGCAAACCATCGAACTGTCGCTTCAGGGCAAAGATACACTCGTCATTCGCAATGAGGATGTGCAGTCGATTCAGGTGGGACCTTTCAAAATCGATCCGGGTCAGCAGTTCGAGCAGCGCTACTACAATCCTGGCGTCTATGAACTGATCTGCACGCTCCACCAATCGCAGCGCCTTCGCATTGTGGTATCGCGGGAGTAGGAGACAACGTGGACGACCATCTCTACCGTCAGCGCGCTGCGGAACGCGCGCTCGACTATGTTGAAAACGGCATGGCGATTGGTCTGGGCACCGGCTCGACCGCCTCCTGCATGCTGCGCGATCTAGCAGCGCGTCTGGCTGAGGGCCGCCTGCACCGGATTGTCGGTGTGCCGACGTCGGAGCAGACTGCGGCGCTGGCGCGCAAACTGGGCATCCCGCTAACGACGCTCGAACAGCATCCATCCCTCGACCTGGCGCTGGATGGCGCCGATGAAATCGATCCGCACCTGCGGTTGATCAAAGGATTAGGGGGAGCGATGCTGCGCGAAAAGATCGTTGCCGCATCGGCACAACGCTTCATTGTCATGGCAAGTTTCAGCAAGCGTGTCGAACGTTTGGGGGAGCGCTCACCGCTTCCTGTCGAGGTGGTGGCATTTGGGATGCCGCTCTGTATGCGGCGGCTGGCAGCGCTCGGCGCGGAGCCGGTGCTGCGCCGCGACCATACCGGCGAGCCGTTTGTGACGGATGAAGGCAATCTGATTCTCGACAGTCACTTCGGTATCATTGACGATCCAGAAGCGCTTGCAGCCGCAATCTGCGCCATTCCGGGGGTGGTGGCGCACGGGTTGTTCCTCGGCATGGCGTCGCTGGCGGTCATTGCGGGTCCCGATGGGATCGTGGAGTTGGAGTGTCCCGACGCTTCCAGGAGATGATGGGGCTGATACAGGGGCGGGTCTGAGACCCGCCCCGACGGTCAGGCGCCTGTCTACAAAGCACTACGGCGTCACCAGCACTGCGCCTTCCGACGCCGATGACACCAGCGCGCTGTAGCGCGCCATCGCGCCCCACTCGAAGCGCGGCGCCGGCGGCTGCCAGGCAAGCAACCGGTCGGCGATTTCTTCTTCCGAGAGCAGCAGATCGACACGGCGCTCATCCAGATTGATCTCGATCTCGTCGCCCTCCCGCACAATCGCAAGCGGACCGCCGCGCGCCGCTTCCGGCGCCACGTGCCCGATCATCACGCCGCGTGTGGCGCCGCTGAAACGTCCGTCGGTAATGAGCGACACCGACTGTCCAAGACCGGCGCCGACAATCGCCGAGGTCACGCCGAGCATCTCGCGCATGCCTGGACCGCCGCGCGGCCCTTCGTAGCGGATCACAACAATGTCATCCGGCCGGATTTCGCCGCCGACGATCGCCGCCATCGCCGCCTCTTCGCTGTCGAAAACCCGCGCCGGGCCGCGGTGGTAGGTGCGTTCGTAGCCGAACAGTTTGACGACCGATCCTTCGGGCGCCAGGTTGCCGCGCAGCACCAGCAACCCGCCGGTCGGTTTGATCGGATTGTCGAGCGGACGGATCACATCCTGTCCTGGCGTTTCCACAGCATCGGCGGCCTCTTGCGCCAGCGTGCGCCCGGTGACGGTAATCGCATCGCCATGAGCAAAACCGCCATCGACGAGCCGTTTGGCGATCACCTGAATGCCGCCTGCCTGATCGACGTGAATGGCGGAGTATTTGCCGCTCGGCATCAGATCGCAACACAGCGGAGTGCGACGGCTGATCGCATCGAAGTCGTCAAGCGTCAGCGGCACGCCCGCCTCACGCGCCAGCGCCAGCAGGTGAAGCACCGCATTGGTCGAACCGCCGGTCAACGCCACGCTGGCGATCGCATTCTCGAATGCAGCGCGCGTCAGAATATCGCGCGGCTTCAGGTCACGCTGAAGCACATCCATGATCAACTGACCGGCGCGGTAACCGACCGAGTCCTTGCGCGGGTCGGCAGCCGGCACCGCCGCTGTGCCGATGGGCGACAACCCGATGATCTCCATAACTGTCGCCATCGTGTTGGCGGTGTACTGACCGCCGCAGGCGCCGGGACCGGGGCACGCCGCATCCTCAATCTCCTTCAGTTCCTCATCGGTCATTTTGCCCGCAGCGACGGCGCCGATCGCCTCGTACACGTGCTGAATCGTGACCTCTTTGCCGCGCCAGTGACCGGGGGCGATCGAGCCGCCATAGAGCAGGAAACCAGGAATGTTCAGGCGCGTCAACCCCATCGCCGCACCGGGGATCGTCTTGTCACACGCCACCAGCGCAATAATCGCGTCAAACATGTAACCGCGTCCCATCAATTCGATGGAGTCGGCGATCAGGTCGCGGCTGATCAGCGACGCTTTCATGCCTTCAGTGCCCATGGTAACGCCGTCGGAAATGGCGACGGTGTTGAACTCCATCGGCGTGCCGCCTGCTGCCCGCACACCTTCCTTGACTCGCGCCGCCAGCGCGCGCAGGTTGATGTTGCACGGCATCGTCTCGATCCAGGTATTGGCAATGCCGATGATCGGCTTTGCCAGGTCCTCGTCGGTAAATCCGATCGCCTTGAGCATCGCGCGCGCCCCGGCGCGGGTGCGCCCATCGGTGATCGTGCGACTGTGGCGTTTGAGGTCGCTAGACATGGCTCCGTCCTTCCGTGGTAGCATGGTTCTCCTGAAAGACTGTTGAGGTGCATCTGCGATTGTACCACTTTTTGCCCGGCGATTCGTCAGCATGCGAAATGGTATAATAGCGCTATGCCCGACCTGACCCATACAGCCATTGCCGATCCTGTCGCTTTTGAGGAACGGTTGCGCGCCGTGCCGCTCGCGCCTGGCGTCTACCTCTGGAAAAACACCCAGGGCAAAATTATTTACATTGGCAAGAGCAAGCGGCTGCGTGACCGCATGCGTTCCTACTTTACCCACCCCGCCGATGTCCACGGCAAAACGGCGCGGCTCGTCGCGCAGATCGCCGATTTTCAGGTGATTGTGACCTCTACCGAGCTTGAAGCGCTGCTGCTCGAAATGACCCTCATCAAGCAGCACCGTCCGCGCTTCAATGTGATGCTGAAGGACGACAAGAGTTACCCGTATATCAAGGTGACGCTGAACGAGCCGTGGCCCCGTATTTTTGCGACGCGCAACCCGCGCTGGGAAGCGGGGGCGCGCTACTTCGGACCATACTCCAGCGCCGGCGCTGTCTACCGCACCCTCGATCAGCTCAACCGCCTGTTCGCTTTTCGTCCGCCGTCGCGCTGCCCCGACGATAAGTTCAACCGTCACCGGCGGCTCGGCAAACCATGCCTGTACTACGACATCAAGCGTTGCCTGGGTCCGTGCGTGCCGGGTCTGGTCAATCAGGACGAGTATCGCACCACAGTCGAGTCGGTCTGCCGCTTCCTTGAAGGGAAGAGCGACCTGGTGATGAAAACCTTGCGCCGCCAGATGGAAGAGGCGGCGGAACGGCTCGATTTCGAGCGCGCTGCGCGGCTGCGCGACAGTATCCGCGACATTGATCTGATCAGCCAGCGGCAGCAGGTCCTGCGCCACGACGCCGCCGACCAAGACGTCATCGGGCTGGCGCGTGAGGAGGGCATGGCGGTCGTTCAGGTGCTCTGCATTCGCGCAGGAAAATTGATCAGCGCCGAGTCGTTCCCGTTGCAAAATGCCGAAGGGGAGCGCAGCGAAGACCTGCTCGCCTCGTTCCTGACGCAATTCTATGACGCAGCCGCCGAACTCCCGGCGACGTTGCTGCTGCCCATACCGCTCGACGATCTGGCAGTCATTGAGCAGTGGCTGGCGCAAAAAGCAGGGCGCAAGATTACTTTGCACACGCCGCAGCGCGGCGAAAGGCGCCGTCTCGTCGAACTTGCCGAACAGAATGCCCGCCAGAAACTCGACGAACTCCGTCTGCAATGGCTCAACAGCGAGCAACGCGCGGTGGCGGGGTTGGCCGAAGTGCGCGATCTGCTGGGCCTGAGTGCGTTGCCGACGCGCATCGAATGTTTCGATGTTTCCAATACCCAGGGAAGCCATTCGGTGGGGGCGATGGTCGTCTTCGAGCATGGTGAACCAAAAAAGAGCCGCTACCGCAAGTTCAGGATCAAAACCGTCGAAGGCGCAAACGACGTCGCTTCGATCCAGGAAGTGCTGCGGCGGCGCTTCCGGCGCGCCGCCATGGTCATCGGCGAAGAGGAACACCCGGCGGACGAGCGCGTGGTCAACGGTCAGACCGATGTCGTAGAGCAGGAAGAGGGGGACAAGACCGATGCGCCGGGATTACAGGCCGACCTCGAACGTCAGGAGACGTGGGCGGAACTGCCCGACCTCATCCTGATCGACGGCGGCATCGGCCAGGTGAATGGCGCATTGCACGTGCTGCGCGACCTGCGCTTCGAGCATATTCCGGTCGTTGGAGTCGTCAAGGGTCCGAACCGTGACCGCTTCGATCTGCTGATCCCCGGCGCGAGCGATCTCATCGTTCTCGAGCGCGATAGCGCCGCGTTGCGTCTTATCCGGCAGATTGACGAAGAAGCCGACCGTTTTGCGAAAGATTATCACCGCAAACTGCGCAGCAAATCGGCGACCGCGTCGCGCCTGGAAGAGATCCCCGGCATCGGTCCGAAGCGGCGCCAGTTGCTGCTCAAACGCTTTGGCTCACTCGACGGCATTCGCAACGCAACCGTTGACGAAATCGCCGCCGTACCGGGCATGACGCGCAAGGCGGCTGAGGAGTTGAAGAGCCTGTTGTAGGGTTGCGGCGAATTGGCCCTGGCGCCTGAATCGTGCTACACTTGTTTGTAAGCGGGCATCGTTGCATTGTCTGAGGCAGAAGGTGACATATGAGCGTCATTGAGTTCTAAACTCGCGTCGAGCATGGCACTATCAAGCTGCCGGAGGAATATCGTCATCTCGTCACGGGTCGTGTGCGCATCATTATTCTCATCAACGAGGACGAGGATGAGGAGGATATGGTGGAGTTTCTCCTCGATCATCCCTATCACAGTGATTCGTTCACACCGTTGAAGCGAGATGAAATCTATGAGCGCCGGTAGCGGGTCCTCCTCTCTGGTATTTATTGACACAAATATCTGGCTGTATGCCTTCAGTCAGATTCAGGACATCCAGAAAGCGCATCGAGCCAGAGTGCTCGTTCGTGGCACGTCACAGATTGTCTTGAGTACGCAAGTCATCAATGAAGTCGCCGTCAACCTGCTGCGCAAATTTCAAGCCACTGAGTCGGATATTCGCAAGTTGATACGCTCGTTCTATCGCAAATATCTGATTATTGAGCATAGCCGCGCTATTCTTTTGCACACTTCCGATCTCCGCACTGTGTACCGGGTTTCGTACTGGGATAGTTTGATCCTGTCTAGCGCACTCGCGGCAGGGGCGACTATCCTTTACCCGAGGATATGCAGGAAGGGCTGATGGTTGCCAACCAACTCACGATTGTCAACCCTCTGAGAGATTCATCGTAATCGTGAACGTGTTCGAGATCTCAGTGGATTGTCGCCATTGCCTGCGCGGCGCGTTGCGCATAGGCGGCAAGGTCGTCGCGCCCACGTTCCTGCCAGGCATACACCCAGACGCCCAGTTCTTCGCGCACCTCATCGGCATAGTCGAGATGCGCCAGGATTTCGGCGCCATGGTCGGGATCGCCGTTCCACACATACGCCATGCCCAGCGCCTTGCCTACCGCCTGATCATCGGCAAGCAATGATTGTGCGCGCTCGAGGGCATTGATCGCGCGCGGATAGTCGCCTCGATCAAGCGCCAGCATGCCCAGCCGCTTCTGGATCAGCGGCGAGTCCGGCGCCATCCGCAGCCCATGGTTGACCCAGACGACCGACTCATGCATCAGTGTGGTGCGCTCCTCCTGCGCCAGCCCTTCAGTAAGCATCGCGCGCGCCTGAAACCATGCAGAGACATTGCCCGCCCCCGCAGCCGCAAGGTGCGACGCACTCATCGTCAACGCAACGATGCCCGTCACAGCGATTGCCAGAGACCGCCGGGCATAGCGTTGAGGCGTGTGGTCGGCAGTCTGCAACGGTGCGTCAATTGGACGCCAGACAGCGGTAGCGGCGATGCCGAAGAGAGCGAACGCCAGGATCATCGTTGCCCAGGATGTATCATACTGCGGTGCGTCGGTCAGCCCGTGGAGCAGGAGGACAACGCAGCCGATCGTTGCGCCCTGCATGAGTGGCGGTTGCGCGTGGAGCGCTGACGCAATGCGCCGCAACGACGCCATAAGCAACCAGAGAAAGCCGATCAGCCCAGCGATGCCCTGCGCCAGCCAGACGCCGAGGAACAGATTGTGCGCATAGCCGATGGAGGTGGGAATAATGAGCAACTGAAAGCGCGAATACATCTGCCCGAACACCGCTCCCGGCCCGATGCCGCTGAACGGAAAATCGAGCGCCAGAAACAGGCTGTTGCGATAGACCGCCAGCCGATCCTCGGCGCGCAGCAGCGCCGAAGCGAAGGCGTCCTGCGCCAATGGATGTCGGACCAGCAGGAGGATACCGGCGATTACGCCGGCAAGAGTTGCACCCGCAACGATGGTGTTCCGTCGGTCGAAACGCGGCAGACAGGCGCCGGATCGATGCGCGTCCACCTGTATGCGCACCAGGCGCCAGAGCAGGCTTGCCGCCGCCAGCGCAACGAATGCGCCGCGCGAAGAAGTAAGCAACAAACCAAAGGCGACGGCGGCGGCGGCAACGCCCCACGCCGCGCGATATGCGCCGCGCGCGGTCCATGCCAGCCCGACGATGAGCGGTATCGCCGGCGCCAGGAACGATCCCGCGGCATTGGCATCAATGAATACCGGCGTCATATCTGGAAACGGCGCACTGAGCAGCCGCCCAAGCCAGGCGGCAAGCCCCAGTTTCTCATCGAACCCCAGATGCCGATACTGCGTCGCCAGCAAGACGCTGTACCCAATGCTCCAGCACGCCAGAACCATGGCGACGATCATCAATCGGTGGCGCAGAACGGCCACAATGCCAAGGTAGACGATCACTCCCATTATCATGGGAAAGAGCCACGCCAGGCTCACAACGGGGTCGTAGGAAACGAACGTTCCCAGGACACCGCCGACAACGAACAGCATCAGCGGTCGTACAAAGGGTATGCGATGCAGCATAGAGTTTATGACCATTTCAGCGCGCATATGTTGCCATGCTATACTACGGCATCCGGTCAACAAAGCGATGACGAAAGCGCCGGCACAGATAAGAAAAGTATCATTCTCACTCTGCATTTGTTCGATACTGGAGGGATGTGATCCATCCGCTTCTCTCCCTCCGCACGCGCCGACACGAAAAAACCCCCTCTTCTGAGATACAGAAGAGGGGGGGTGAAGCGAAGACCACGTTCTACTCCAGGTAGTCACGCAGGTGCAGTCCCACATCGGGTGCGCGCAGGCGCCGCAGTGCTTCCGCCTCGATCTGGCGCGCGCGCTCGCGGGTCATCCCCAGCACCCGCCCGACCTCCTCGAGCGTGCGGCGCTGGCCGTCCACCAGCCCATAGCGCAGATCAATGATCCGCCGTTCGCGCTCGTTCAGGCGATCAAGTGCAGCGGCAAGATCGCGCCGCAGCAACTGCTGCGACGCCGCCTCAACCGGCGTGGGCAACTCGCTATCCTGCAAGAAATCGCCGAGGGTATGCTCGCCATCCTCACCAACCGGCGTCTCAAGTGATACCGGACGGCGCGACGCCTCGAGCACGCGCTCAATCCGCTCGGTCGGCTGCCCGAGTGCAGTTGCAATCTCCTCAGGCGTCGGCTGCCGCTCCAGCGCCTGCGCCAGGCGATCAGCAGCGCGCTTGACCTGCCCGACCGATTCGCTCATATGCACCGGCAGGCGGATAGTGCGTCCCTGCTCGGCGATAGCGCGGGTCACTGCCTGGCGGATCCACCAGGTTGCATACGTCGAGAAGCGATTGCCCTTGTGGTAGTCGAACTTCTCAACGGCGCGCATCAGGCCGATATTCCCTTCCTGGATCAGGTCGAGCAACGAAAGCCCCCGGCCAACATACTTTTTAGCAATGCTCACCACCAAACGCAGGTTCGCCTGGATCAGATGGCGGCGCGCTTCCTGACCGGCGGCCACATCGGCGAGCAGCGCCTGACGCAACTGCGGGCTGAGATCTTCCGCCGACGCCAGGCGACGTTCAGCGGCAGCGCCGCGCTCCATGCGCTCGGCAAGCTCGATCTCCTCCGCAGCCGTCAGCAGTGGAACACGGCCGATCTCCTGCAGGTAGTGCTGGATCGAATCGAGGGTCGAATCCGACTCCAGCGTTTCCTCCAGATTCTCGGTTGCAATATCTTCAATATCTGTCACGGGCGCCACATCGTCTTCATTGACGATTGCGCGGCGCTCATCGAGTTCATCCCACGGATGTCGTTCCGGCATCATTCGGCTCATGGCGCAACTCCATCTAGAGAGACATAGCGCGGCTCCCCCACTATGCCGGGAGGAGCCGCGCCCTCTTCGTATCCTGTCTCAGGCGCGCTCAACGAGCCTGGTCGAGCGCTGTTGCTCATGTAAGGGGGCGACAAACCCACCAGGCTCTTGAAGACAAGAACCCGACATAATCATACACTCAGGGCGCTTGCCTTGTCAATAATCAAAAAGATAAAGAACACATTAATGCAGCCCCGGCTCGCTGAGGCGCAATCTTCTTATTCGTTGTATTATACGATGGAAAACGTCAGTTGGATGCAGTTTTGGGGCAAACCGATATAGCCCGCTGGTGCGGGCTGACACGAAGAAAGTCCTGCAACCTATGGTCGGGGCGGAGGGATTCGAACCCACGACCCCAGCGTCCCAAACGCTGTGCGCTACCAGACTGCGCCACGCCCCGTGGGAACCATGTGAATCATACGCAAGACGCCAGGGTTTGTCAAATTGTCCGAGAACCGGGAACCGAGAACCGGGAACCAAGAACCGAGAACCGGGAACCGAGAACCCATTCTCTAATCCCTAATCCCTAGAGCCTGTTATGCACTTCAGAGATACACGTGGTATGATTTCAGTATGACACGTCAACCCTATCCCAGCGATGTGAGCGACGAGGAGCGGGCCTTCGTCGCTTCGACCGGCTCAGCGCACCGCCGCGCGCGGCGATCGTTGACGCGCGCACGATGCAATCGCCCCCCCTGCCCCCCTGCCCCCCCTGCCCCCCCCCGCAGGGGGGAGGGGAAAGGGGGGCAGGGGGGGCGCAGCGCGCGCCGGCGATGACGGGCATAAACGTCCCCCCCTTTCCCCCCCCCGCATGCGGGGGGGAAAGGGGGGGCGGCAAGGTCCACGTGGCTGAAGCGGTTCATTACCGTTATGCTCGAAAGTACATAACAGGCTCTAGCCGCAGCGTGCCGTCCGGGTTTAGCAAGGCATCCGTCGGCGTGGACGCCGCCGGCGCCGCCGTGCTGTGCGCGCCGACGCGCGGCGCGGCGCTGGCCAGAGCGAGCAGCATACCGAGCAGCATGAGGGTGATGGTCCAGGTGCGGGTGCGCATACGGTGATGTTCTCCTTTCTGTGATGTTGAATACATGTGGACAAGCAACGACCGGCGCCGACAAGACGGAGACCTGCACTCACGCACCATGCGGGCGTCGGAGACAGCGCGTGCGAGATAATGATGGCGCAACGCGCCTCCTTCACGGTCGTGACCGTTCCCCGCTCCGTCGGTCGGCGGCGCGCCTGCCGTCGCCAGGCGTCGTGACCGCGCCGATGGGGTCGTCAGGCAGTGGTAATGGTGCCATGACGTGTTACAAACGTATCCCGACGTGCGGGTGATATGCGGCAATGCCGGAGATCTGCGGAGGGGGAGGGAAAGCCGGCGCCGCTCGCTGCCGGAACCCGCATGCGGCGCAACGCGCGGTCCGTTTCCAACCCCGGCGGGGCGGCGCCGGGCGTCTTTCTTGTGCATCTTCCGACGTGGGCGCCGGAGCGTGGCGGATGGAACGCGCTTGCGGGCAACGAGGGTTCCTTCACAATACGCTGGCGCGCCGCGCTGCCGCATACCCCGCTGCGCACCGTCTGTGGGCGTCCTGTGCCGCATGCCCACGGCGCACGCCCGCTGTCTGGACATCCAGCCAATCGTGTGTTCCTTCACCATCCCCCGTTGCGCCGTTGCGACCGCATGACGAGGGTGGCGGGGCAGGCGTTGATTGCTGGCGCTTCGTCTCGCATCCACGCGGTTCTCACACGAAATAGCGGTCAGTCAGACACGATGTTCGAGGGTTCGGTTCGCAAGGCGCAACGGTCAACACACACCGGCGTCCTGCCGCGCGCCAGCGGTATGGTCCAAATGCCCGATTGGGCGGGCGAAGGCACTGCCTTCGCTTACCCAACGCCAGCCGGCTATGTGGAGGTGATTGGCCCAGGGATCGACAGGGGTAGGGCGGAATTCATTCCGCCCTACGCATATTGCAAGGTTTTTCTGGCTCGTGTTACCCATCCTGCCGATCATCTCTCGTTGGAAGCGGTCGATCCGCGCGGCGACTGCGGGATGTTATTTCTAAGGTTTTTGCCTCCCTATGGACGGTCAACCTCCTCGAGGCGGAGCGAGAGCACCCGTGATGCGCCATCGTCGCCCATGGTGACGCCGTAGATTGTATCAGCCACCTCAATTGTGCCACGGTTGTGGGTGACGACGATAAACTGCGTCTTTTCGCTCAGTTCGGTAAGCGCGTCGCGGAAGCGCCCGACATTCGCCTCATCGAGCGCGGCATCGACCTCATCGAGGACGCAGAACGGCGTCGGGTTCGCCTTCAAAATGGCGAAGAGCAGCGCCGCAGCGGTCAATGCGCGTTCTCCGCCCGACAGTAGCGCCAGGTGTTGCTGCCGCTTCCCCGGCGGCCGGGCGATGATGTCAACGCCGAGTGAGGCGATGCCTGGCGGTTGGACGCCATTCTGATCGTCGTCATCGTTGTCGTTGTCGTTGATCAAGACCAGGCGCGCTTCGCCGCCGCCGAACAACCGGGCGAAACTGCGCTCGAACTCGGCGGCGACGACGCGGAATGTCGTCTCGAAGCGGGTGCGCATGGCATGGTCCAGTTCGACGATCAACTCGTTGAGGGTTGCCGATGCAGCGCGGAGATCGTTCATCTGATTGCTCAGGAACTCGTAGCGCGCTGCGGCTTCATCGTACTCTTCGAGCGCCAGTGGATTGATCATTCCCAGCCGGGAAATGCGCTGCTTCAGTTCGACAATACGCTGATGCAACGTGTCCGGGTCGCCGTCCGGCAGATTATCGGCATGGGATTGGGTGACGGCTTCGATATCGATGCCGTCGCCGGCGGCGCGCTCCCATAGCGTTTCCAGGCGATCCCGCGCGCGCTGCGCCTCGATTGTTGCCCGGTTGTACGCTGATTCTGCATCGATCAGGGCGCCGGTCAGACTCTGCGTGTGCGCTTCGCTCGCTTCACGCTGCTGTTCCAGCACGTGCAACTCCGCTTCAGCGGGATCGATGCAAGCGCGGAGCGCATCGATCTGTTCCAGCAGCGCCTGATGACGGTCGGCCATACGAGTCAGTTCGCGCGCCAGCGTTTCACGTTCGTGCTGGAGGCGCTCAATGCGTTCCAGCAGCGTCCGGCGTTGTTCGTCGATGCGGGTCAGCGCCTGTGCGCCGGTATGCAGGACGGCGTGCAGGGCGCGCACCTCGCCTTCGGCGTCGGCGCGGCGCGCGCGCAGTTCCGCCAGTGTTTCGTCGGCGGCAGCGTCTTCCGTGTGCTGCGCTGCGTCCTGCGCCTGCAACTGATCGATCTGCGCGCGCGCCGCGACTTCGCGCTGCGTCAGGTCTTCCTGTTCGGCGATCACAGATTGGAGACGGTTGTGAAGCGCGATGAGTTCGGCGTCGATCTGTTCGATGCGCCGCTGCTGGATGAGGCATTCCGACTCGGCGCGATCCACGGCGCGCTGCGCCTGGGTCGCAGTGACGCGCGCCTGGTCGAGGTTGCGCTGGACCTGACGCTGGTGACGTTCCGCTTCGCGCGCCGTCTGTTCGGCAGCGGTATGCGCTTCACCGGCGGCGACGAACTGTGCGTGCGCCTGTTCGACGGCGCGGGTTGCTGCATCCAGGCGTTCGGGCAGTTCACGGAGTTCGCGTTCGCGCCGCAGCGTTCCGCTCTCCTTCACCGCTGCGCCGCCGGTGACTGCGCCGGCGGCGCTGATCTGCTCCCCCGCCAGGGTCACGATGGTCCATCCGCCGCCGATCCGCTGGAGTTCGCGTCGGGCGACCGCCAGCGTGCGCACAACCAGGGTGCGACCGAGGAGCATGTCGGCGACCGGACGGTGCCGTTCATCGATGTCGATCAGGTCGGATGCCACTCCCAGCACGTCATTGTTCGGATCGAGCGTCCTATGCGCCCGTCTGCCATCGTTGTCGCGCACCCGGATGGTATCGAGCGGAAGGAACGTTGCCCGCCCTTCGCCGCTTCGTTTGAGCGCTCCGATGGCTGCCTCGGCGTCTTCCCAGTGATCGACGACGATGTTTTGCAGGCGTGAACCGAGGGCTGCTTCGATCGCCGTCTCGAGTTCCGCAGGGACGCGCAGCAGGTTGGCGACGAGGGCGAAGCCGGTGCGTCCCTGCGCTTCCGCCCATTGCATGGCGGCGCGCACGCCGGCGAATGTTCCGGCGTAACTGCGATGGAGACGTTGCAATGTTTCGAGGCGCGCTTCCAGATCCATCTGTTGCCGTCGCGCGGCTTCGAGCGCCTCGGCGGCGGCAGTGCGCGTGCGGCGACAGCGTTCGACATCGCCAATCGCCTGTTCGGCGCGGAGTGATGCGCCGGTCAACTCCTGCTCCAGCGCCGCGATCTGCGCGTCCGCCCGATTGCTTTCAGCGCGGCGCGCAGCCAGCGCTTCCTGCGCAATGGCCAGCGACTCCTCGGCAGCCAGGCGCTCGCGTGACAGGCGTTCGCGTTGCTCGTGGATCTGCGCTATCTGGCGCCGGGTTGCGTTGAGCGCCGCCTGGACCTCCATCAGGGTGCGGCGCGCCTCGTCGAGCGCCTGGCGCAGTGTGGCACGCTCCTTGATCCGTTCCGCGCGACGCGCTTCGTGCGCGGCGTATTCCTGCCGCCATTGTTCGAGACGTTGTTCGGCGCCGGCGAGTTGTGCCGCCGCAGTTTCCTGTTCTGCGCGTTGGGTGGCGCGCTGATGGTCGAGGTCGCGCAGGGTGCGCTCGTGGTCCTCAATCTGGCGCGTCAATGCCGCGTGTCGTTCATGACCGACCGCAAGCGCGCGCTGGACTGCTTCGGCGTCGGCGTGGAGCGTGCCGCTTTCAGCATGAAGCGCGCTTATGCGTTCACGAATGGTGTGGATCTGGTCGCGGACGTGTTGCAGTGTCGCGGAGGCGGCGGCAATCTCCGTCTGGCGCGTGGCGAGCGCGTCTGCCAGCGTCTGAACGGATTGTTCGGCAGTGGCGCATTCAGCCCGGGCAGTACGCCACAGATGAGCATAGTACACGCCGAGCAGCGCGTGCAATTCGGCGGTCAGGTCGCGATGGGAGCGGGCAAGCGCCGCCTGACGCTTCAGCGAGCGGAGGCGTGGTTCGAGTTCTGTCAGAATGTCGGCGCAGCGCGCGACATTGGCGTTCGTCTCGCGCAGGCGACGTTCCGCATCGATGCGGCGTTGCTCATAGACGCTAATCGCTGCTGCATCTTCGAAGAGGCGCCGGCGCTCCAGGGGGCGGAGATTGAGCGCTGCATCGACCAGCCCCTGATTGATGACGGCATACGCGCCACTGATCGGCGCTGCGACTTCCTGCACGTCGCGCAGCCGGACGCGCTGGCGGTTGATGAAGTACTCATTATCACCGGTGCGCGTTGCCCGGCGGGTAATCGTCACTTCGCCGTAGGGCGCGGGCAGCAGGCGATCACTGTTATCAATTGTCAGCGAAACTTCAGCGAAGCCGGCGGGGGCGCGCCGCCCACCGCCGCTGAAGATCAGGTCTTCGGTGCGTTTACAGCGGAGCGTACCGGGATGCTGTTCGCCGAGCACCCAGCGGATGGCATCGACGAGGTTCGACTTGCCGCTGCCGTTAGGACCGACGACAGCGGTGACGCCGGGCTGGAACTCAAAGAGCGTATGCCCGGCAAATGTTTTGAACCCCTGGATTTCGAGACGACGCAGATACATTGGTTTCGCTGCAAGCGCAAAATTGGGGTGCTATTATAGCATCATGACCCTTGACAATCCGTTCATCTTGACAGAAGATGTACCCGCAGAGTAATATAACATGTACTCAACCACACGTTAGCGCATGTTTGAGCCCGTGGCGACAGCCCGGCAGAGGGCTGTAGCATGCTGCACCTTTACAACTGAGCAGGAGGATGTTGTGCAATGGCTCGTATGGGCCTTGCCGGCGCTATTCATCGGACTTGCGATTGGCGCCGGCATAGGCATTCTTATCTACAAAAACAGTGTTCAGAGCCAGATTCGGCAGATCGAGGCAGAAGCCCGACTGCAATTGGAAGCGACGCGATCTGAGCAAAAAGATCTCATTCTGCGCGCGACCGATGAAGCGCTCCGGCTTCGCACCGAAGCCGAGGCGCAGATACGTGAAGCGCGTGCTGCGCTGGCGAAGCAGGAGGAACGGCTGCAACGGAAGGAGGAAAATCTCGACCGCAAGATCGAGGGGCTTGAGCGACGCGAACGGCAACTCCAGCAACGTGAGCGTCAGATGGAACAACTCCACCAGGAAGCCGAACAACTGCGGCAGCAACAACGTGCGGAACTTGAGCGCATTTCCGCATTGAACCAGGAAGAAGCCCGCGCCATTATTCTGAAACGCGTTGAGGATGAGACGCGTGACGAAGCGGCGCGTCGCATTCGTGAAATTGAAAAGAACATGCACGAAGAGGCGGACAAACTGGCGCGGAAAGTGATCAGCATGGCTATTCAGCGGTGTGCATCGGAGTATGTGGCTGAAGTGACCGTTTCGACGGTGGCGCTCCCAAGCGAAGAGTTGAAGGGGCGAATCATCGGGCGTGAAGGGCGAAACATTCGTGCATTCGAGCAGTTGACCGGGGTTGATATTATTGTCGATGACACTCCAGAAGCAGTCACGCTTTCGTGCCACGATCCGGTGCGGCGGGAAGTGGCGCGCTTGGCGCTGATCAAGTTGCTCAAGGATGGACGCATCCATCCAACGCGCATCGAAGAAGTCGTCAACAAAACGCAGCAGGAAGTCGATCAGATTATGCGCGAAGAGGGCGAACGGGTCGCCTACGAAGCGAATGTCCAGGGCTTGCACCCTGATCTGATTAAACTGCTGGGGCGGCTGAAATATCGGACGAGTTACGGGCAGAACGTACTGCAGCATTCGCTGGAGTGCGCGCTGCTTGCGGCGCATATTGCCGCTGAGATCGGTGCGAACATCAATGTGGCGAAAACTGCCGCGTTGCTGCACGACATCGGGAAAGCAGTCGACCACGAAGTGCAGGGACCGCACGCATTGATCGGTGCTGAGATTGCGCGTCGCCTTGGGAAATCGCCGGCGATCGTTCACGCGATTGCCGCGCATCATAACGATGAAGAACCACAAACGGTCGAAGCCTGGCTGGTCCAGGCTGTCGACGCCATCTCCGGCGGGCGCCCCGGAGCGCGCCGCGAGACGCTCGACCTGTATATCAAACGCCTCGAAGCGCTTGAGACAGTGGCGACGTCATTTTCCGGCGTTCAACGCGCCTTTGCTGTTCAGGCCGGACGCGAGGTTCGGGTGATGGTGCAGCCTGACGCCATCGATGATCTCGGCAGTATTCATCTTGCCCGTGATGTTGCCAAGAAGATCGAGGAAAGTTTGCAGTATCCCGGGCAGATTAAGGTGACGGTCATTCGCGAGACGCGCGCAGTCGATTATGCGCGCTGATCGCAACGGCAGAGGCGGTCGAACGCCTCGCGGCAGGAACGGCCCCGCTACGCTGCCCTGCCGCACGGTCTCTCCGTAGCTGCTGCGAGGCGCCGCCGTATGGCGTGCGTCTCGCACAGTGACGCTTCTGGTTCAACGGCATTGCAAGTCACCAGCCGGCGCATCGGGCCGGCGCCCAACCCATTCGGAGGAGGCACGTATGGCAAGCAATCTTTCGCACTCCACACCCGTCACTCGCGCCGTTGGCGCACCTGGCGCCGACGTGGTTGAACGACAGAGCGCTGAGGTCCTGAAGGTTTCGACTCGCTCACGCCCCAGCGCCGTCGCCGGCGCTATTGCCGGCGTCATTCGCGATAGCGGTGTGGCAGAGGTGCAGTCGATTGGGGCAGGTGCAACCAATCAGGCGATCAAGGCGGTGGCGATCGCGCGCAGTTATCTCAGTGAAGAAGGCATTGACATTGTTTGCACCCCTTCGTTCATCGATGTCGCTATCGACGACGAAGAGCGCACGGCGATCCGCCTGCTGGTTGAACGGCGATAGCAGAAGACGTTGCCGGATGAGGGTGGTCGTGCCGCAACCACGACCACCTTTTTGTTGAGACGCTGTACTGCAACGTCTCTACGGCGTGATACGCCGTGCCAGGCGTTCTTGCGGCAGCAATGCGTGGTAGATGAAGGCATGCAACGGCGTCGGCACGCCCGCCGCCGCTCCCAGGCGCACGACAGCGCCATTCTGTGCATCGAGTTCTGATGGACGGCCCGCCATAATGTCGCGTTGCATGGAGGCGGTCGTTTCGTAGGGCAGGCTGTCGAGTTGCGCCAGCGCAGCGGTGACAGCGCTTTCGTCCAGGGCGATGCCGCGCGCCTGCGCAACGGCTACGATTTCGCGCATGCCCTGGGCGAACAGCGGGCGCGTTTCTGGAAGTTCGCGCAGTAACCCCATTGGCGCTCTTGTGACCGCTCCCAAGCCGCTGGTGGTCGCTCCAAACACGAATTTGCGCCAGACTTCTGCGTCGATGTCTGCCGGGATCGTGACGCGCACTCCGGCGCGCTCCAGCCAGTCGCGCAGCGCTTCGACCCGCGTTGTGCGGCGGTTGTCGCGTTCGCCGAAGACGATGAGCGGGTGTATCCCGGAATGCCGTACTACACCCGGTGCGATCCGCGCTACGAAAATGTAACAGATGCCGTTCAGGGCATGCGCCGCTCCCAACGCCTGCGCCAGTCGGTCCGAGGCTTCGACGCCGTTGAGCAATGGCACAACGCCGGTTTCTGGTCCGATAAGCGGGCGCATCTGCATGATCGCGTCGTCGAGTTGCCAGGTTTTGGTGGCAACCAGGACCATATCGACCGGTCCTACACTCGAGGGATCGTCGGTTGCCTGCACGGCTGCGATCCAGGCATCGCCGACGATGCTTTCGATCTGAAGTCCGCGTTCGCGCAATGCGGCCAGGTTGTCGCCGCGCGCAATGAAGGTCACGTCGGCGCCCGCCTGTGCCAGCCGCCCGCCGAAATATCCGCCTACTCCGCCAACGCCAACGATTGCGATACGCATGGTATGCTCCTGGAGAACTGAGAACCGAGAACTGATGCCAATACACGGTCATTTGGACAATAACAGTTGTTGAGACATCATCCGGTATCGTCCGGTCAAGCCCGCGCTGGCGGGCCCGGCGCCCGTAGCCGGCGGCTTCAGCCGCCGGGCGAGAGCCGAACGTCCGCGCCAGGGCAGGCGTGATGTGTACAGGTGCAGGAATGCGTCAAGCCCGCGCTGGCGGGCCTGGCGCCCGCCCTACGCTGGCGCGGCGCATGCGTGCTGAAGCCCACCCTACGCTGGCGCAGCGCGTGCCTGCTGAAGCCCGCGCTGGCGCGGCGTATGCGTGCCGAAGCCCGTCCTACGCTGGCGCGGCGTATGCGTGCCGAAGCCCGCCCTACGCTGGCGCGGCGCATGCCCGGTGAAGCCCGCGCTGGCGGGCCTGGCGCCCGTAGCCGGCGGCTTCAGCCGCCGAGCGGACTGCCAACGCGGTAGATCGTTACGCCTTGCGCACCAGGCGCCCGAACATCTTGTCTGCCCGATCGTCGCCTGGATGAGAACTGAGAACCGACTTCGCACCTTCCGATTTTTGCGCCTGCCCCCTTCGCGCCCGCCATGTTCAACGTACAACGTTCCTATCCTTCAACCCGTAACCTCTCACCGTTCGCCTCTCGCCTCTCGCCTCTCGCCTCTCGCCTCTCACCGTTCGCCTCTCGCCTCTCGCCTCTCACCGTTCGCCTCTCGCCTCTCACCCTTCGCCTCTCGCCTCTCACCCTCTCGAATCGCCTGCTCCAATAGCGCTTGCATGCGGGCATAGTGTGATCCCTGCCAGTAGATCTTGCCACACGCCGTACAGCGACGGAAGGTGTCGAAGTACTGGCGGGTCTTTGGTTCGAGCAGGTGTTCGATCTCTGCTTTGCTGACCGGCGTGGTCAGACTGTTGCAGCGCATGCAGCGCTGGAAGACCGTCGGCGCCGGCGCGAGGTTGAACCGCTGCATAACCTCGACAATCTGGCGTGACGGGATGATTTCGCGCACGAATGCGCCATATACCACCATGCTGCGTTTGAGCAGTCCCAGGTCGCGGGTCAGCAGAATGCGCTGTTCGTCGTGCGCCAGCCGCGCCAGGTCGGCGTCGTCTGCGTGGTTCTGGTAGAGACAGTCGTAGCCGAGCATGCGCAGGTAAGCGGTCAGTCGTCCCAGGTGGGTGTCGAGCACGAAGCGCTTGTCGTCGAGCGGCGGGCGCAGGGCGATGTGCGCTTCCGGCGCCGACGCAATCGGGAAGGCTTCGATAGCGTACCCTGGTTGCACCAGCTCATCGAAATCGACCGGGTGACCATCGACGAACAACGCGCCGATCTCGGGATGCGGCACACCGCATGTTTCGATCAGGTTCTTGACCGTTTCACGCCCTCGGCATGGGCGGACAAACCACGTGTTGCGCCAATTGAGCGGCAGAAAGTCGTTCAGGTCGCCGTGCACCCGGATCAGCGCCTGACCGGCTTGTGGTGCTGGGTAAGGCTTCATTGCGCGCGTACCGTGTGTGTTCGTTTCCGCCAGAGTGCGATCAAGATCATAACCAGACCGACAACCTGCGCCACGCGCACGCCGCCGCCAGCGACCAGCGAGTCGATGCGCAACGCTTCCAGCAGGAGCAGTGCGCTGCCCTGCAACACCAGGTACACGGTTGCAAGCGTGCCCGGTTGCGCGGAGAGACGGGCGATCCATGCCAGCGCTCCCCATGTCGCCAGGGCTGCCAGAAGATAGTAGAGCGCGACAGGATGCCGGAGCGCGCCGAAGAGCGGCACTGCCCACGGCAGGGCGGCCGGCGCGCCGAGGGCTTCGCCGCTGAGCAGCAGACCGAGCGATGCGATGGCCTGTGCCGGGGGCAGCGCCAGGGCTGCGGCGTCTGCCAGTGGCGTTGCAGTATCGTCCATGCGTCGCAGCCGCAGGTACGCATACCCGGCGAGGGCGCCGCCGATCAGCGCGCCGGGCCACGCCAGGTCTCCCAGGCGGATCGCCAGAAACAGCCCCGGCGACCGACCGTACATATCCCAGTTGAATAGACCATACCACAATCGTGCGCCGACGGCTGCGCCTGCCAGCGCGAAGGGCGCACAACGACTGGCGCGATGCTCGAGCGCTTCGCCGCCGCGCCGACGCGCGACACGCTCGAATTGCGCATGCCCGACGAAGATGGCAATCACCAGCAGCAGCGCGCCACTGCCAAGGTTGAGCGGTCCCAGTTCAATAATTGGAAGCATATTTACGGATTTTCAGCAACCAGTTGCTCGACCGTGCCCTCAATCATACCACGCGACATCGGTCCGCGGTAAACGGCGCGAATGATCCCCCGGCGATCGACGAAGAAACTGGAGGGGAGCGCCCGCGCCTGATAGGCGACGCTGACGCGAGCATCACTGTCGAGCAATGCTGGAAACGTCAGGCGCTGGTCGTGCATGTACTGCACAACGGTTGCGCTATCTTCCTGTTGATTGACCGCCAGCACAGTGAAGCCTTGATCGCGGAAACGTTCGTAGGCTTGCTGTATCGCAGGCATTTCAGCGCGACATGGGGGGCGCCACGTCGCCCAGAGATTGATCAGGACGACCTGACCGCGCAGGTCGCTGAGCGCAATCTGCGATCCGTCGACGGCGGTCAGTGCGAACTCAGGCGCCGGATGACCGACGAGCGGGGCGGGTTGTGCGGCTGTCGGTTCGGAGACGAGAGGCATTGCGACAGCGCCGGAGGTCGCACGTGTCATCCAGATGAATGCACTGCCGAGCAGCAGCGTTGCGACCAACGCCAGATCCCAGATATTGCGAGAGAATGTCACAGAAATGCTCCATCTTCCGCATTGCTTGCGTATCGCAGGCATCGCGTGCTACAATACCACACAGTATAGCGTCATGATACGCCTTTTTAGATGCCCGTTCCATCTGTTATCACGATCGATGGTCCTGCTGGCGCAGGGAAGAGTACGCTTGGCGAGTTGCTTGCCAGGCGATTGGGGTACCTCTTCTTTGATACAGGGGTTATGTATCGCGCGCTGGCGTGGGCGGTTCTGCGCAGCGCCATCGATCCGGAGGACGGCGAGGCAGTTGCAGCGCTGGCGCACAATCTCGATATTCAGGTGTTGCCCCCCGGCGACGCGACCGATGGGAGACCATACACCGTGCTGGTCGATGGCGTCGATGTCACCTGGGAATTGCGGCATCCCAATGTCGAGCGCATCGTATCGATCACGGCGCGTCACCCGGCTGCGCGTGACATTATGCGCGCACAGCAGCGCGCTATTGGTTGCCGCGGGCGGGTAGTAATGGTCGGGCGCGACATTGGGAGCGTCGTTATGCCGGATGCGCCGCTCAAAATCTACCTGGACGCATCGCTCGACGAGCGCGCCCGCCGCCGCACCCACGAGATTCAGCGTCGCGGCGGCAGCGCCGATCTCCAGCATGTCCTCAACGACATTATCCGTCGTGATAGCCTGGATCGCCACGTGAGCGCACCAGCCGCCGATGCCTGTGTCATTTTCAGTGATGGGTTGTCGCCCGAGCAGGTGGTCGCTCTCGTTATTGACCGCATTGATGATGGCGTAGGCGACTCGCAGGATACAAGCGCGTATGAGCGAGCCAAAAATCCCGATTCCGCTCGAACTTGAGCCGGATGAGAAAGTTATCCTGGTCGGAAAGCGGCACTGGATCGAGTTGCTGCAATCCGGTTTCGTCTTCCTGGTCATCGGTGTCATTACTGCGGCGATCGCGCTGTTTCGCGCAGCCGGCGGCGCGTTGTTGATCATGCGCGAAGGGGTCGCCCGTCCGCTGACCGATCCCGTCAATATTGCGCTCTTCACGCTGCTGCTCATTCTCGTGGCGCTCTGGGCGCGCGGCGAGTCGAAGAAGCAACGGCGCAAGGATACTCCGTGGCGCAACCCGGATGCCTTGTACCTGTTGGCGATCTTCGTGCTCGGGCTGGCGATCTGGTTTCGTTCTGTCGGCGGCGAATTGATCGTCATCGATCCGACCTACTCGCGCGCCGGTGATGTGATCAATATTGTGCTGAGCGTGACAACGTTGCTGATGCTGGCTGCGGTGGCCTACCTCTACAATGACTGGCGCAATGATGTGCTGATCGTTACCAACAGGCGCGTAATTTATGATGAAGAAACCATGTTCATTCGCCACGTGCGGCAGCAAATCCTCATCGATGACATTCAGCAGGTCAATGTGCGCGCCGATACATATCAGGCGACGTTGTTCGGGTATGGCAAAATCATTATTCGTTCGTTCAGCCCGCGCACGCTCGAGTTCGACTTTGCCGCAAAGCCGCGGGATATTGAAAAAGCGATCATGGATCAGGTGCGCAACCTGCGCCGCCGCCAGGAGCCTGATCTGCTGCGCGCTCTGATCGAGGATCAGGTGTACGGCAATAAGCAGCCGCAGATCTCATCGCCCTCGGTTCAGGTGCGCACGCAGCGCTTTCCCATTCCGGCGCTCTACCCGCCGAACCCTGAGATCTTTCCTGATCGCATCGTCTGGCGCCCGTCCTGGGTGTATGTCCTGATCCAGTTGTTTCGCCCGTTAAGCGGGTTTGCGCTGACGATGTTCGTGCTTGCCGTGCTGGTGCAGTTCAATCTGATCGATGGCGTGGCAGTGACGTTGCTCGTTTTTGCGGCGCTCCTGTCGTTTGGCGCCTGGGGCTGGTGGATCCGTGAGGCGCTGATCCACGACAACTACATTCTGACCCGTACCGACATTATCGACATTGATCGTCGCCCGTTGGGACCAGAGAATTCGCGCCGCGCGCAACTCTCCGCCATTCAGAACATTTCGTTCGATGTCAGTTTTGTCGAACGACTCCTGGGGCTTGGCACCGTTGTCATCGAGACCGGCGGCGCAGCCGGAGGAAAGTTCACCTTCGATCACGTGCCGGATCCGCGTGGCGTTCAGGCGACAATCAATGATTACCTGACCGACTTTCGCAAACACGAGAAAGAGCGTCAGTTGCGGGACACGCTGACATTGCTGAAACAGTACGATCTCGTCCAGCGTGAGCATGGAGAGAAGATGGACCGCGCCAGTTTCGAGAAGGCGGTCGAAGAGTTGATTGGGCGCTCCCTCAGTAAGCAGTCGCCGGAGAATAACCGGTCAATGTCGCCCAATGGCGTCGCAGACGCCAGGACCGAAGTCGAGACTCATCTGCGGCGAATGGCGCGCCTGGCGCGTCGGCGTGCGGCGATCCGCGCGTTGCGTGAACGCATGCGTCGCCGTAACCACGAACAACCTTCGTAATCGCTTCGAGAAGGATACACAATGGCGCGTCTGCCCGCTGTCTTGGTCGCTCTGATCTGCATCGCGCTGGCAGGACCGGTCGCTGCGCAGGAACAGGGCTTTGGCGTGACGCTGACGCTGCGCCCGGGATATGATGGGGCGTATCGTCTGGGTGAATGGTTCCCCGTAGTGGTCGAGATTGCCAACGATGGGCGCGATCTGATCGGTGTGCTCGAGTGGAGTTTTCCCGGTGCGCCAGGTCAACCGGTGTTCCGGCGCGCGATCGATCTGCCACGCGGATCGCGAAAGCGCATCTCGCTCGATGTGTTCAATCAAGGGTTTGCGCGCAACGGCACGGTCCGTCTGATCGAGAATGGCAATGTCGTGCTCGAGCAGAGCATCGGCATCGAGGCGATCGAAATAGATCGTTTCCTGGTGGTCGTGGTAGGGTCCGATCCGACTGTGCTGACCAGTCTGAGCGCTATGTCGATCGGTGGCGCCAGCGGGACTGTGGTGCGCCACATATCGCCGGACGATCTTCCTTCGCATGCGCTTGTTCTGCGCGGCGTCAATGCGCTGTTCCTTCACGATGTGGACACTGCCGCTCTTTCACCGGAACAGCGCGCTGCGCTCCGCGATTGGGTCGCCTTTGGCGGGCAACTCGTCGTTGGCGGCGGGATCAATGGCGAGCGTTCGGCAGCCGGTCTGACTGACATACTGCCGGTCGAAACGACGCGCACCATCGAGCAGGGCGCTCTGTCACCGCTCGAGCAGTTTGTCGGTTCACCCCCAACGCCGCCAACCGGTCCGGTGCTGGTGGTGCGCCCGCGTCCTGGCGCGGAGGCATTGCCTCCCGATACGCCGCTGATCTACCGCAGCCGTATCGGTAATGGCATCGTGGCGTTCAGCGCCTTCGATCTGGCGCTGCTGCGCGGTTGGGCGGATGAACCGAATCTCTGGTCGCGGGTCATCCAACCCGTGCCGCTGTTCATTCCGGGGTTCGATGCGCGGGTGAACCGGATCAGCCTGATGCAGGATGCGCTCCAGCTTCCGGCGATCCGGCTGCCGTCGGCAACAGCGCTGGCAGCGTTCCTGATCGTGTATATTCTGGTGGTGGGACCGGTGAACTATCTGGCGCTGCGTCGGTTGCGCCGACTCGAATGGGCCTGGGTAAGTATTCCGCTGACTGTGGTTGTGTTTACGGTCGGCGTCTTTCTGGTCGGTTTCGGATTGCGCGGCGGGCAGGAGCGACTGCTTCAGTTGTCCATCGTGCAGGGCGTAGAGGGTGAGCCGCGTGGCATAGCAACGGCATACCTGGCGCTGTTCTCGCCGATCCGGGGCAGTTATACGTTGCGTTTCCCTGCCGATCATCTGGTGAGCGAAACGCGCGGCTTCGATGACTTCACCTCCCGTTCCATCGTGGCAATGAGCGATGATACGGGCGTTACCGTCCCCGATCTGTTGATCGATGTCGCCTCGGTGCGCACCTTGATTGTTGAAGCGCCGACGACTGCGCCTGTGCGGATCCAGAGCGTCATTCAATTCGACGGTGATACCCCCGCAGGCGATGTGCGCAATGTTGGTTCAGTGGCGCTCGAACAGGCGATTGTCGTTCATCAGGGAAAATTCCAGGAACTTGGCAATCTCGCGCCTGGCGTCAGCGCCGCCTTCGATTTTAACCGCCCGCGGGGCAGTTTTCCGTTTGGCGTGCCCGTCAGTGATGATCGCATGTTCATTCGGCGCCAGGTATTGTTTCGCCTGTTCAATTCCTCCTCTCGCATCGCGCCGGTATCGAACCAATTACCGCTCGACGATAGCGGCGTCTATGTGATTGGCTGGAGCGGATCATCCACTCTGCCGGTCGAGATGAATGGGCGGACGGCAACACAGGAGGGATTGACCCTCTTTGTCATCCGTCTGCGCACACCGTCGTGATTGCTGCATGGCTTCACTCGTAGACAGGGTACGCGCAACGATCCGTCGCCACTGCATGATTGCGCCGGATGCCCCGGTGGTCGTCGCCGTCTCCGGCGGACCGGACTCGCTCTGTCTGCTGGATGTGCTTGCGCGCCTGCGCGTCGATCTGAGGTGCGACCTGCACGTCGTTCATCTCGATCATCGGTTACGCGGCGCAGAAGCGATGGCAGAAGCGACATTCGTGGCGGAAACTGCGGCGCGTCTGCACCTGCCCTGTACCGTCGAAGCGGTCGATGTGCGCGCGCTGGCACAGGAGCGCCGACTCAATCTGCATGCAGCCGGGCGCCTGGCGCGCTACCGCTTGCTGGCGCGTGTGGCGCTGACGATTGGCGCACAGGCGGTTGCCACTGCACATCACGCCGATGACCAGGCGGAAACGGTGCTGCTGCACCTGGTGCGCGGCGCAGGCGTTGAAGGTCTGCGCGGCATACGTCCGGTCGTGGCCTGGGAAGAATGGAGCACTATCGCTGCCGATCCGTCCCTCTCTTCGCAGGCGGGCGATCTTCGTCCACGCCTCATTCGTCCGCTGCTCGACATAACGCGCGCCGAGATCGAGGCGTACTGCGCCGAATGCGGTCTCACGCCGCGTCGCGATCCCTCGAATGAGGACCGGCGCTACCTGCGGACACGGGTGCGCCAGGATGTTCTTCCGATGCTGACGGCGCTCAACCCGCAGATCGTGGCAGCGCTTGGTCGCACGGCGGCGGATTGCGCCGAGATCACGGATTTCGTCGATCAGGAACTGGATCGCGTGTGGCAGTCGCTGGCGGTTGTGCAGGCGAACTGTGTCGCGTTCAGTGGTCGTCGCTGGTGGGACTTGCACTCTGCATTGCAACACGCAGCGCTGCGTCGCGCGTACACGCTGGTCGGCGGGAGCGATACGCTCGGGCGCGACGATGTGGTGCGCGCCTGCGCGGCTGTTGGGCGCAGGGTGGGAAAACGCATCGAACTGCCCGGCGGCGTCACGCTGGTGACCGGCTACGACGGCGGATTTGCTATCATACGCGGCGAAGCGCTGCCGGAAGAGGGCGTTCGTCTTCCAGTTTCAGAAGCCATCCTGACGGTTCCCGGTCGCGTTGAACTGCACGATGGTCGCGTGCTCTGCGCCGATTATCGCCCGGCGGCGCCGGTGAGCCGCTGGGAAGTCTTTCTCGACGCAGCAGCCTGCCCTCCGCCGCTGATTGTGCGCTGGCGCCGTCCCGGCGACCGTATGCGACCGGAGGGCGGGCGTGGTACTCGCCGCTTGCAGGACATCATGGTCGATGCGCGTGTGCCGCGTCTGTTGCGCGACACATGGCCCATTGTGGCGTGCGGCGAACGGATCGTCTGGCTGCCCGGCATCGGCGCAGCAGAGGGGGTCAGCGTCAATGCCGGACAACCGGCGCTTCACCTGTGGATCGAAGGGATGACCGGCGTGAACGGAGCGACAGGCATTGCCAGGGAGCATTCCATGCACGATGATATGGCAAAAATCTTGATCACGGCAGAGCAGATTCAGGAACGGGTGCGCGCACTCGGTGCGCAGATCACGGCAGACTATCGTCCGTTCGGTGATCTGTTACTGGTAGGGGTGCTGAAAGGGTGCGCTATGTTCATGGTCGATCTGGCGCGCGCCATCGATATGCCGCTGGCGATGGACTTCATCGCTACCTCAAGCTACGGAAAAACGACCGAGTCGAGCGGCGTAGTGCGCATGTTGAAAGACCTGGATACCGATATTGCCGGGCGACACGTGTTGATCGTCGAGGACATCATCGACAGCGGGCTGACGCTGGCATATCTCCGCAGTCATCTGCTGCGGCGCAACCCGGCGAGTCTGCGCATCTGCGCGTTGCTCAATAAGCCGGAACGCCGTCGCGCCGACATTCCGATCGACTACCTGGGATTTGACATTCCGAATGAGTTCGTGGTCGGCTACGGTCTCGATTTCGCTGAAAAGTACCGCAATCTGCCGTACATCGGCGTGCTGCACGAACGTATCTACCATACAACGGCGTAACTGTATCGCAAGGAGGCGACCCTCATGACACACCCGAACCCGCAAACGATGGGGCAGCAATTCGGCAGGCGTTCCTGGGCGGAACCATGGAAGATCAAGATGGTCGAGCCGCTGCGGGTCACCACCCGCGAGGAGCGCGAGCGCGCGCTGATGGAAGCCGGGTACAACACCTTTCTCCTCCGCTCCGAGGATGTGTACATCGATCTGCTGACCGACAGCGGCACCAACGCTATGAGCGATCGTCAGTGGGCCGCACTCATGCTCGGCGACGAGGCATATGCCGGCAGTCGCAACTTCTACCGGCTCGAGGCGACCATTCAGCAGTATTACGGCTACCGTTACATTGTGCCGACCCATCAGGGGCGCGGCGCCGAACACCTGATCAGTCGCGCCGCCATTCGCGCCGGGCAGTACGTTCCCGGCAATATGTACTTCACCACCACGCGCCTGCACCAGGAACTGGCAGGCGGCATCTTCGTCGATGTCATTATCGACGAAGCGCACGACCCGCAATCGCTGCACCCGTTCAAGGGGAATGTCGATCTCGACAAACTGGAGGCGCTGATCCGGCGCGAGGGCGCACAGAAGATCGCGTATGTCAGCCTGGCAGGCACCGTGAACATGGCGGGCGGGCAGCCGGTGAGCATGGCGAATGTGCGCGCATTGCGCAATCTTTGCGACCGGTACGGCGTGCGTATCTTCCTCGACGCGACGCGCATGGTCGAAAATGCGTTTTTCATCCAGGAGCGCGAGGAAGGGTATGCCAACAAGTCAATTGCCGACATTCTGAAAGAGTTTTGCTCCTACACCGACGGCGCCTGGATGAGCGCCAAGAAGGACGCGCTGGTCAATATCGGCGGTTGGCTGGCAGTCAACGATGCTGACCTGTTCGACGAACTGCGCAACCTGGTGGTGGTGTACGAAGGATTGCACACCTACGGTGGGCTGGCGGGGCGCGATATGGAAGCGATGGCAGTCGGCATCGAGGAGTCGGTGCAGGACGACTACATCCGCGCGCGGATCGGGCAGGTGCGTTATCTGGGCGAACTGCTTACCGACTGGAGTATCCCGATTGTGCAACCGATTGGCGGGCACGCAATTTTCCTCGATGCGCGCCGTTTCTACCCGCATATTCCACAGCGCGAATTTCCGGCGCAGACCCTGGCGGCGGAGTTGTACCTCGACTCGGGAATTCGGGCGATGGAACGAGGCATTGCCAGCGCCGGACGCGACCCAAAAACCGGTGACCACTACTACCCGAAACTCGAACTGACGCGCCTGACCATCCCGCGGCGGGTCTACACTCAGGCGCATATGGACGTGGTTGCAGAAGCCGTCAAAGCCGTGTATGACGCACGCGCACAGACGCGGGGGCTGCGCATGGTGTACGAGCCAAAATATCTGCGCTTCTTCCAGGCGCGCTTCGAGCGGGTGATGTGAGGTCTCTGCAGTGCGTCGCTGGTCACGAGCATTCGCCATGCTGCGGCGCGGGCGGCGCATCGGTCGAGGTCACTGCACGCGACAGGCGTTTGGCTTCATGGAAGACAGCGGCATCCAATACATGCGGGCAATGCGTCTTGATGCGGCGGCGCTGCAGGGTGCCATTGGCGGCATCCAACACATGGCGAAACAGCAGCAGCCAGCGCAGCCCGATTTCGCCGTGGGTCAGGAAGCGCTGCACAGCCTGCAACGCCTGCATAGGTTCCTCGCCTGCCCGTCAGCGCCCGACCGCCATACTGGACCACACGCGGCAGGCGTTTGTCTTAGAGCCTACTCGAAAAATCGCTGACTGAAGTGCGACCGGGTAGGCGAAGGCAATGCCTTCGCCTACCCAACGAGCTTGTCCGGATAGGCTCTTATAGCGCGATCAATCAGGCGGTGCACAATCATTGCCCGTGGTGACCGTCTTGCAGCTGATGTTGGCTTCGACAGGCTCAGCCAACGCCAACCGCTCCACAGGTGCAAGCGTGTTCGTCCCGATGGAGATCGATCTTCACTATTAGGGGTTTAACCCTGAAGCCGTCAGCACGCTCGGTTTTGGTGAAGCGCGTCACTTCCTGTTTCACAATATTGATGGGCTATGCATTCGCGGACATTGGTGGCCTCCTTATCGTCATACTCCCGATTGGTGATGACTCCCAGTATACAGCGCGCCATGCCCGGCCACAAGTGAACAAGTTACTGACACTGCGCGTTCATTGCCATAACGCCGGGATAGGACGCGCTGGCACCGTCCTGGATGGTGCGCTAGAGGAGATGGCAGGATGGGCATGCGGTGCAGGAGAAGCGGCACATCGGCAACCCGGACGCAGGCGCTGACTCTCAGAGCATTCTGCCCTTCACGCTCATGTACTGCACATCGGCGCGTTGTTCCCGGTGAAAAGCAGCGGAAGGGGACGCGGATTCACATGGGTGCGACTGATGGACGCGGATCGGTCTGTGGTGGCAGGCAGTCGATCCAGGGGAGGAACGACGTTCACCTAAGGGTGTTTCCCCTAAGAAAGACTCTACCCAATTAAGGGTATCTCCCTAATAGACACGGCTCTATCGTCGTTGTAGACTCTGATATATCTGGGACGTCGGCAAGATGCCGAAAGCCAGCGAACGGCGCTCAGTGCAGGCTATCCTATCATACGTGTGATCCGGGTTGTGTCTGGCGCTCTGGCATGGCAACCGAGCGCAGCATGACGCCTACTGGGAACGAACTTGCGGTATCCTGCACTTAGTCTGCACAGATGCTATGGTCACGAAGAAAGAGGAGTCTCAGATATGAAATCTATAAGCTGTACATCCATTCGCAATCATGTTGTTTTGCTTATTCCCTTGTTATTCGCCGCACTGATTATGGCAAGTCCTGCTCTTGCCAGTTCTTCAAACTGGTATTTCTATCAGTACCGTGATGGATGCGTTGTGGATGGCTCACGAAATGGCGTCTATCACAACTTGACTGCAGGCACGCTCATTATCAGCGGAAGCATGTGGACTGCTGCACTATTTCCAGGTGCAACCTCTGTTCAGGGTATAACAATAGAAGTGCGGCGTCCAGCATTTTTGGGTTCGACAATAGTTTGCAGTACGGGACCATACTACACCAATGCAACGAACATCGGACCAACTTATGCAGTCAACGTATTCAAGAACTGCGGCAGCGTCGGCGCCGCAAGCGACTACTATCTGTTCATTTGGCGAGCCGCCATCGATGGACGCGAAATCGAAGGAAGTGGAAATCTCTTAACATAGATTCTGTGGCAAATTGAAATATCTCATGAAAACAAATTGTGCGTTTCAGTAGAGCACGGATTTTTTGAGGAAAGAAATCGGTGAGAGGCAAGATATGTTTATGGGGATACAAATCGAAGGCAGAGTCTGGGAGGTTTGGCTGATTAGTGTTATAATTTTCGTTATTACAGGGCTCATTTTATACCAAAGAAAGAGGAGCTTCTCTTATCTGTTTTTGTCAATTTTCTGGATATACTCGACGTTCATCGTAGATTCTGTCTTTTTTCGATGGCTATTAGTGGGGCTTTTGCTGAAGCTAGCAGGAGGTCATGCCCGCTGCCGTCCAATTAACCTGGCGCCTCTTTATTTTGGTCCTTATCTGGACGCCGGAAGAGTTTTCTTGTACGGAATGCAAAATATTATTCTGACCATCCCCTTGGATTTGGCGTAAACTTCATTTTTCACATGAGATTGCATAATATAGTATTGTTATCTTTGCTTATTGATTTCATATTCGAGTTGGTACAGTATATAATTTCACTGCTTCTGGGATATTGTTGCCGAGTATCTGACATCAATGACATTATTTTTAATTTTATCGGAATCTTAATAGGGTATGGTTTGTTCGGAATATTTTCGTGGTATTGCACAATGATAGCAACAAAATTCCAGATCAAACATTATGGGATCATGAGATACGTCTATGACATCTGTATGGCGACCAAACGATGACGCTGCGGTCAAAATACAGAACATGTTCGTTGCCCTCCGGTCCAGCGCCGGGCCATCGGACGCAGCGGCGCCAGCGTTTGGCGTGGCGCTGCTAACCGGATCGTCAGCCGGGAGGATGGCTGCCAATCAGGGCGACGGCGGGGTTGTCGCCCCGCCATATGAAGGGGGTCATGCAATGAAACGAAACGCTTTCATTACAGCACGACTTGGTCTTGTCCTTCTCAGCGCACTGGTCCTGTCGCTCAGCCATCTTCGGATCACTACTGCGCAATCGCCAGACCAGGCGGAAGACCCTGGCAAGGCGCATCACACCGTATTTCAGGTGTTGCCGCCGCCGGTTTATCCTCCCGAAGAGTATGTTAATGAGTACACATACTCTTCTACACCAAATGGGCAACAACTTTCGGAGGCAGGAGTAGAGGAATTAAATTCTTCGGTCTCGTGTCAAGTTGTCGTAAGTGATCCGACATTTCATACACATAATGTTAGCACAGTCGCATCGCAATTATGTTCGGGGATATTTATTCAGCAATCGTTGACCGTATGTGTACAGGTTGAACGATGGTTTTTATTTGTTCCATACTGGGCAGATCTCGGATGCAAGTCTGACGCCAAAAGTAGTTTCTTTCTTTCAGTAGAGACTGATCGCTATGGGTATGATTATGGAACGACACGGTATCGCACACGAGCAGTCGGAAGTTTTGTTGCTAGCGATGGGACTGTTTATACGACCCCCAACGTAGTTTCCAGGGCGTTCACCTTTACCTATTGAACCGTAGCTTTCGTGGATGTCGAGTGTGCGTTCACGATCATAAGATGTCAGCAGCGCTATGGTCAATCAGAATCCTGATGTTCACAAGCTCAACCGCGAACGCATGCGCCAGCGCTATCAACTCAGTGATGCCATCCTGACGGTTGCCGTCGATGAGACGGTGTTTTCGCTCCATCGGCGCTTTGGTGACAGCAGTCTCTGGTCGGTTCAGACTTCCATGTGCGGAGGAGTGACGGTCGCCGGGGGCGATCCACGCACGATCGCAACGACTGACATCGAAGGACGCCGGGTGATCTATGGCATGCTGCCCCCGGCAGTCAGCGCCGTGCGAATCACGACGGATACCGGTCATCAGATCGAGGCGTTGATCGTTGAGGGGCTGTTCTGCGCCCTCACACCGCCGGTTCCATGCGCCCTCGCTACGTTCTACGACGCAGACGGGCGCGTCCAGTACGTGTACCCATTGCTGGATCTCGCCTTGATACCGGTGCAGCGACCGCGCTGGTCGCGCTGGTGGGCATGGTGGCGCCAGCGGCTTGTTCAGATGGTGTCCGTCCGTTACGCATGCACCTATCATCGCTGGTCTCGCCGTCGCCGTCAGTGAACATCCACGTTTGTCCGGCATCATCAGCGCCCGTGCGCCTGTCATCCATGAGAACGATATGAACGAACGCATCCACATCGTCATTGACCATCTGCGCACCCGCGCTGCGCTGCCGCTGCGCGCTCTGGTGCAGGCGCTGGAGATTCCCGGTCCCGGACGGAGCGTGCTCGTCGCCCTCTGGTTTGGGACGGAGCCGGAGGGCGACGCGGCGCCTCCATGTGGCGTGGCGCTGCTGACCCCGTCGGACCGGCAGCCAGGAGGATGGCTGCTGGTCGAGGCGACGGCGGGGGCGGAACAGCGTTCACCAGGCGGCGCGATTACCGTCATGGCCGCATTGTTCGTGTGCGGGCAATGGGTGATCGCCGGACGTCTGGTCGATCCGCGCGCGGCGGCGCTGTCCATCCGGCTGCGCGACGGACGCGAGATGACGCCAGTGATGCGCGATCACGGCTTTCTGCTCCTTGCCGACGCCTTTCCCCTCCCGATCGAGGTGCGCGTGCTGACTGGCGATACGCAGATCCTCGATCAGTTCCGCGTTCCGGAGCAGGTTCCATCCGCCTGGACAGACCAGCCGCCTGGTCACATTTCGCCAGATGCCGACGGTCACCCGCCGTGGGTCAGCATCGCGGTAACGCGCTTTCGCGCTCAACTGCGTGCGCGAGCCATAGTGCCGCTCTGGTCGCGTGATCCGGTGTCCGTGCTGGGAGAAGTGGATAGTTGGGGGCAGAGCAAGATTGTGGCGCTCGCTGGTCAGACGCGGACATGGCTGCGCCGCGTCACGGTGATGGGCTTCGCGCTTGTCGCTCCCTTTATCGCCAATCAATGGTCCGTCCTGAGGATCCAGACGACGGAGGGAACACCCTCACCCAACCGCACGATTGACCTGCACACCGGGGTCTTCTGTGGGTGGTGGGTGATCGCCGGGCGTCTGGTCGATCCGCGCGCGACGGCGCTGTCCATCCGGCTGCGCGACGGACGCGAGATGGCGCCAGTGGTGCATGATCGCGGGTTTCTTCTGACGGTCGCGGCGGACCCGCTTCCGTTCGACGTTCGGGTGTTGACTGATGATGCGCAGACGCTCGAGCAGTTCCGCATCCTATTGCGCGGATAGGAGGCGCGGGTGACGCCAATCCCGTCGTCTGCAATCCTCCCCCGCACGCAAAGACTCTACTCAATGAAGGGTGGTTCCCTGATAGACGCCCCGATAGCGCCGTGCTAGAGCCTGTTATGTACTTTCGAGCATAACGGTAATGAACCGCGCTTCGACCCGCTCAGCGCATCGCTTCAGCATGAGCATCGCAAAGGCCAGACCATGCAATCCCGCTAAGGTCTCCGGCAACCGCTCATCATCGCGCGCCAACCGGCGAAAGCGTGCCATCGCTTCGACTGGCTCAGCGCTTCGGCAGGCTCAGCGCATCGCGCTCCGCCAGGCGAAGCCTCGCTCAACGACCCAGCGGCGCGGCAGCGGCGCCATGAGCGCGTCGAAGCGCAGCACGAAGCCGCGTTTGGCTTCCGACCGTTTAACGACCTCCAGCCGGATGCCGTGGGCGTGGGCGTCAGCCGCCGGTTGTTCCCCCGTATCGCCCTGGTCGACGAACGCCACGCTTCGACGCTTCGGCCGGCTCAGCGCAAGCAGGCTCAGGCGCCGCTTCGACTGACTCGCCGGTGACGGCTTGGACCTGTTCCGCCAATGCGGCGACCTGCGCTTCGGCAGGCTCAGCGCAGCGCGCGCGTTCCGGTTCGTTGGCGGGCGTGACGACCACGCTTCGGCAGGCTCAGCGCTTCGACAGGCTCAGCGCACCGCGCAGCGCGGCCAGCAACTGGCCCAGCGTATCAACCGCCACATGGACCTTGCTGCCCTTGCGGCGTTTATGCCCGTCATAGCCGGCGCGCGCGCCGCGCCCCCCCTTTCCCCCCCGCATGCGGGGGGGGAAAGGGGGGGCTGGCGGGGGGGCGATTGCATCGTGCGCGCGTCACCGATCGCCGCGCGCGGCGCAGGCGCCCGCCCCTCGATGTCGCGCACCAGCGCGCGCCGATCATGGACGAGCGTCGCACCGACCCCGGCCTTCAGCCAGCGCTGGGTGTGCTGCGAGACGGTGGAGCACGGCGGCGGAGCGTTGGGCATCATGCGCCAGGGCGCTCCCGTGCGGACGATCCAGCGCAATCCGTTAAAGACCTCGCGCAGCGAGTAGTCGCGCGGTGCGCTGAGCCTGTCGAAGCGCTGCGGGGTGTCTTCGGTCATGAAGGTCAGGGAGGGAGCGCGGCGCCTGAGCCGGTCGAAGCGACGAAGGCCCGCTCCTCGTCGCTCACATCGCCTGGATAGGGTTGACGTGTCATACTGAAATCATACCACGTGTATCTCTGAAGTGCATAACAGGCTCTAGAGATGAGCACTCATGGTCTCGCCGTGCTGTCCTGGCCCCTGGTCTATCGGCCTATGCACGACGCGCTGATCGAAGACTCCCTCGCTACTGCCGAAACATGACTTGCATAGGCGCCTCAAATCTAGCCCTGGTCGTTCTGGGTGCGTTTCCTTCGCCGGGTCATGTCACGCGGTAAAGCATGCCCACAAGGAACGCCCGGTCATCGCTCGCAGGAGACGCCCGCGAGAACACGACCCTGAATCGCAACGTTTGGCAACCTGGACAATCAAAGATGTGGAGCGGCGGACGTTGGCTTCGACAGGCTCAGCCAACGTCCGTTGCAAGACGGTCAATGATTGTGCAACATCTGGTTGATCGCTCTATGAGGCTCATCACCGTGGAATGAAATCGGTCTCCGGTTCCAGGCTGCGCACAAACGCAGCAATCAGGTGCGCAGCATGCTCAACGTCGCTCAGGTCGATCATTTCGTTCGGCGAGTGCATGTACCGATTCGGGATCGAGATGACGCCGACAGCGACGCCGCTGCGCGAGACATGGATGGCATCGGCGTCGGTGCCGGTGGAGCGCGGGTTGATCTGCACGCTGTACGGAATGCCTTCACGCTCGGCAATCGCCACGAGCATGTCGTACACGACGGGGCTGTTGGCAGAACCGCGCGATAGCACCGGCCCGCCACCCAGTCGCACATTCCCGTACTGCTTCCGATCCGCATTGGGATGATCGGTTGCAAAGGTCACATCCACGGCAATCGCCGCCTGCGGCTCGAAACTGAACGCTGCGGTGCGAGCGCCCGCAAACGTAATTTCTTCCTGCGCGGTCGCCACGGCTGCCACCGTCGCGCGCGGACGGTCGTGCGCCAGCAGGCGCAATGCCTCCAACACGGTAAACGCGCCGATCCGGTCATCGATGCTGCGCGAGACGATCTTGCCCCCCGGCAAGTCGTAGATCGGCGCATCGATCACTCCGGCGTCGCCGACGCGCACCAGCGCCTCGGCCTCCGCCCGGCTCGCTGCGCCAATGTCGATCCAGAGGTCCTCGATCTTGCTCGCTTTTTCCCGTTCCTCGGATTTCATCTGGTGGATGGGCTTCTTCCCAATCACGCCGATCACATCACCGGAGCGCCCCAGCAACCGTACCCGCTGCCCGACGAGCACCTGCGGGTCCCACCCGCCGACCGGCGCAAACCAGAGGAAGCCATTGTCGTCAATGGAACTTACCATTACCCCGATCTCATCGATATGCCCGGCGAGCAGCACACGCGGCGCGCCCCCTTCGAGCACGGCATACGAACTGCCGCGCACATCGGCATAGACCCGGTCGGCAAACGTTTCGGCTTCATACCGCCAGACGCGCCCGGCGGCGACTTCGTCGCCGGAAGGACCGGGAGTGGCGAGCAGGCGCTTCAGGAAGGCAAGTGAGTGGTCATTCATCATCGTTCCTCGATAGTCTCAGACAACCATACTCTCTAATTGTAACGCACATACCCCTTCCCGGAGCGAGGAATGAAGAGAAGTCAAAAGTGAGCGGAAGGCGCGCTGCACCAGGACAGGCGATGCCGGGACTGAACGGCGGTGGCGGAGAATCCTTTACACCAGGGATGGGGTGGGATATACTACACGGCTGCCCGGCGAATCTGGTCATGAGCATATGCGCAAAGCCCGCATTGAACCTGAATCCTTTATCAGGAGGAGCAACTGAACGATGGGGATGACGATTGATGAAGCCGATACGCTTCTCGCGCCACGTGAGCGAACGACTGCATGATCGCAGCGCAACGGAGGAAGAGGTGATCGAGACGATCAGAACGATGCCTTGGACGTCGGCAGGGACACGGCGCTTTGAATGCCAGGCAGTGGCTCAGCAGCCCCGACGGGACGTGCTCAGCGAGGGCTTGCGCCCGCAGCGCCCTGGCAGTGTTGTACGAATGACCGCGCATGAGTATGCGCTGCTACGCAGAACCGTATGCCTGAAACGCAGCGTCGTGCCGTGCGCTGGGGAAAGCAAGGTTCTCTCCTCATGACCCGGCGATAGAAGAACCATCAACAACAACACCCAACATTGTCTGAAAGGAACATCTATGCGCCTGACGAACATGATCACTGCTGTCGATTTGCACGCCTGCGGCGAACCAGGACGAGTCATCATCGGCGGAGTGCTGGACGTGCCGGGACGAACCATGTTCGAGAAGATGAAATACTTCGAGAAGCACCACGATAACATCCGTATGCGTCTGTTGCGCGAGCCTCGCGGGTATCCTGCTCTATGCGCAAATGTCATCCTGCCGCCGGCGCACCCCGAAGCACAGGCCGGCTTTATCATTATGGAGCAGGCGGAATATCCCCCCATGTCAGGAACGAATACCATCTGCGTTGCCACTACCCTGCTGGAAACGGGCATGTTGCCAATGACTGAGCCGGTCACGGAGTTCATTCTGGAAGCCCCTGCCGGTTTGATCGGGGTCAAAGCGGAATGTTACGATGGAAAAGTGACGCGAGTGACATTTCGTAACGTGCCAGCATTCACCGTTCATCTGGACGTGAGCGTCGAAGTGCCGCGCTTAGGAACGGTCAAAGTTGATGTGGCCTGGGGCGGCATGTTCTACGTCATCGCGGATGCTTCCCAATTCGGATTGCGCCTGACGCCTGATGAAGGACGGGATATCACCCGCATCAGCGAAATGATCAGGGCCGCGACCCGTGAACAGTATCCGGTCGTTCATCCAGACAACCCGGAAATCGTGGGGCCGACAATCTCCCAGCTTTCTGGTCCGCCTGCTCATCCACAGGCCCATTACAAAAACGTGGTCACGCTTTCCACAGGCACATTTGATTGGAACAATCCTTCCACCTGGACCGGCGTAATCGACCGTTCTCCCTGCGGCACCGGCACATCGGCCAAAATGGCGACCCTCTACGCGCGTGGACAGTTAGGGCTGCACACCGATTTTTATCATGAAGGCATTCTTGGTACGCTGTTTACCGGACGATTGGTTGAGGAGACGCAGGTAGGACCATACAAAGCGGTAGTGTCTACCATCAGCGGCACGGCCTGGATTACCGCCATTAACCAGTTTGTTGTGGATCCGTCCGACCCATATCCCAATGGATTTACTGTCGGCGATATCTGGTAAAAGTCGGGGGAGGCGCATGAACCGACATTCTCGCCGCTCACCTGATCGCGTGCGGCAACGGTCCCTCAACCGACAGTTCCGCCCGCTGCCGGTCGAAGATCTGGCGCGCCTGATCGAGACGGCGTGTAGCATCCGCCATGGTGAGCGCCGCGCGGTTGGCGTCTTCGGCGCGAAAGCCGCTGTAGAACGCCAGCATGTGGTCGAGCGCCGTCAGTTCCAGCTCCAGCCCCTGCAGATAAAGCGCATGCGCCTCTGCGAGCGTTTCCGGCGGTTCGAGTGCGGCGATGACGGCGTATGCCTGCTCGATCTCATCCCGCAGCCGCTGCGCCGATGTCGCATGGACAATCGACGATCCGCCAGGGCGACTCGTCGCGTTGCGGTATGACTCGACCGCGCCGCGCAGCCGGGCGCGTGGTTCTTCGAGCCGGCTGAGGTATGCCAGCGCCGCCGCTTCGCGCTCGGCTGCCGGTGCTACTTCGAGGATCGCCGGAACAGCAGGAAGCGGAGCAGCCGCATCGTCCAACATCTGTGCCTGTGGTTCGGCAGCGCTCACCCGCTGCGCCAACTCCGCCGCGATGAGCGCCTCGTTCCGTTCAACGGCAGCGCGAAGCGCATAATTGAGCGCAAGCGTCAGCAGCAGCAGCAAGATCGGCATACTCCAGAGCAGGGCGCGCGCTCGCCCCATCTCCTGGCGCGAATGGCGCCAGCCCACCCACCAGGAGTCGGCATGATCGGACGAAGGCCCCGATTGCCGGATGAAACGGTGGAATGCTCCAGCCATTCGCGCCCGCCACGAAACCGGCGCGTCCTGCGTCTTGTCATCAGTCGAAGAGTCATCAGAGGCAACCAATGGGACGGTCGGCGCCACACGCGCAAACGGGGCATGGATAGCGGCATCGTCGTCACGCAGCAACTGACGGCTCTTCAGCCATTCCAGCCCGCGTTGCGCACGCTCGTTGTGCGGATTGATCGCCAGCGCCGAACGCAGACAGAATGCGATCTCCTGCGGATCATCGAGAACGCCGGAAAGCCACAACCACCCCATTTCGTGCTGCGGATCGAGTTGGACGACACGCGACAGCAGCACCGCCGCCAGGCGTCGTTGCCCGCCGCGCGCCGCCGCCACTCCACGCACAAAGAGTTGCGCCGCCTCGCGCTCGTTCGCTTTGATCTCCGACTTGATCATCAATGCTCCGGCAACAGGCGACTCAACACCCGCTGCGATTCATACGGGTCTTGCAGCAGTCGGGTGCGAATGATCTCCCAATTGCGCGGGTCCTCGCCGCCGAGCCGCCAGATCGCAATCCCTGCCAGATCGAGTTCCTGCACCAGGCGCAGTTTTGCGTCGAGACCGCTGCTTGTGGCGAACCAGACTTCGCGTCGCCCTTCGGTGCGCGAACTATAGGTGATCCAGTTTTCCTGCACCAGACCGTTCTGATTGCTCTCCATCAGATTGACCGACAGGCGATACGTTTGAATAATCTCATTGATCATCGCCCACGTCTGCCCACGCGCATTGCCGCCGCCGTCGCGGGGCCAGTTGTAGCCGTAGAACGGCACCCCGATCACCACCTTCGCCGGATCGACGACCGTCACCGCATAGCGCGCCACTCGTTCCACCCAGTACACCGGCGCCACCGGGCCAGGACCGCCGCCGCGCCAGTGGTAGTCGTAGGTCATGATCCGCAGCCGATCGACCACCTGACCGATGACCGCCCAATCCTGGAACCCTCCCAGCCCGCAGTAATCGCAATCTTTGGCGTGAACGGCGACCGTGAGCAGTTTGCCGTGCGCGTGGAGCGCGTCTGCCAGTTCCAGAATGAAGGCGCTGTAGTCAGCGCGCAGGCTGCTGCTCAGAAACTCATAATCGATGTCGATCCCGTCATAGCCGTAGGTCAACACTTCATCGACGATCTGCTGCACGTGGTATGAGCGCAGACGTGGATTGCGCAGAATGCCCGGCACCGGGTCCTCGCCGGTGACAACGTTATGGACGGTTGGGATCACGAGCACGTTTTTGCTATGCGCCAGTTCGACCAGCGTGCGATCGCGCGCCTCACGCCCGAAGCGCAGCCCGCCGCCGGGCGACGGCGAGTACCAGAAAGGGCTGATCTCATCGAGAATATCGGCATTCGCCTCGAACGACTCGCGATTTTCGGAACCGAACGAATTGGGGAGCCAGGCAGCGATATAGCGCCCGGTCTTGGGATGGAACCAGCCATCTGCGGGGGGGGGGTCCGGCGCGACTGTCGCTGCATCATTCGTCGGAGCGGAAGGGATGAGTGTTGGCGCTGGCGCTGCATCGGCAGGCGCAACGGTTGCCGCAGGCGCGAGCGTAGGGGTTGGAAACACCGGCGGCTCGGTGGCGCGCCGGGCGAGGCTTACGGTATCGACGACCAGCCATGCCCAGACGATCAACGACACCGCGTAGATCGATGTTGATAGCGGTGATGAAAAGAAGTGTCGCATGACCACATAATAGCGAAGATCATTCGCTCAGTAGGCGTCCAGTTCATGGAGTCGTTCATCGCTGATGCCAAAAAAGTGGGCAATTTCGTGCAGCAATGTGCGCCGCACTTCTTCGCGCAACGCATCGCGGGAAGGGAAATCGCGCACCAGCGGCGCCTGAAAAATCGTGATGACATCCGGGAGAAGCGGTTCGCCGCCGGCGCGTTCGGTGAGCGGCACGCCCTCGTACAGACCATAGACCGTCTGCCAGGGGCGCAAGCCAAGTGCGCGCCGTTGCTCGCGCGAAGGGCGCGCTTCGATGCGCACCTCGACATTGTTCAGATAGCGGGCAAATTCAGGCGGCAGCGAGTCGAGCGCCTCGACAACGATTGCACTGAAGGTTTCGCGGTCCATACGCTTCCATCGCCCCAAAACAACATTCCCAGGCATTATACGCGGGCGATGGAACCGGCGTCAAGGGTTTTTCCTGCAAATGAGGCAATTCAATGGCAAAGCGGCTGAGGTGATGGCGACACACATCACGATGCCGCAATCGGTCGATGCGCCGGATGATCGGCGAGCGCCTCGGCAAGGCGCGCCAATCCCCGGTGCTGCAACGCCTTCACCGAACCCACCGTGCGCCCAAGCGACTCGGCAATCTCAGCAAGCGAGCGATCCTCATCGAAGCGTAGCCGCAGCACCAGGCGCTGATCGCGGGTCAGCACGCGCATCACGCTCTGAAGTTCGTGATACGCGATCCGGGAGATGACCGCCTCATCGGGCGGTTCGAGCGCCTGAGGCGTGCTCTCGTCCAGCGGAACCGATGGCCGCCGCCGCGCCTGACGCAGCATGTCCATCGTTCGTGCATAGGCAATGCGGTAGAGCCAGGCAGAGAAGGGCCAGCCGCGATCTTCGTAGCGATGCAGCCCTTCCAGCATCTTGACGAAGACATCGCTGCACACATCTTCGGCGAGCGCCGGATCACCCAGGCGCGACGCAATGTACCGGCAGACCTGCGGCGCATAGCGTTCGTACAACAGGCTGATTGCATCGGCGTCGCCAGCTTTGGCGCGCGCAATAATATGCGCCTCACTCTCGCTGTGGTTGTCGGTTGGTGCAGATGGGTACGCCATCGTCTGCCTCTTCACAATCCATTGACATGCTGCTGACCGAGTGAGATCGGAAACCTGTGACACGCTGCTGAAGTCGCAATCAGTGTACGCAGCCAAGATGAAATGATCGTGTCTCATCCACACCTTGTGCTGACTCTCGTGGATGCGGAAATGTGCGGAGGCTTCACTACTTTCCGCGTTTATATGCGCCCTTATACCCCATTCCAATGCCAGATCTGCATGTGCTGGCAGATGTCCCGCGAGGATTGGTTTATTTGGTTCGCAAATACGAACCCTCGACGAACAATCATAGATAACGCTACGACACAGGGTCATAATGAATGTTTGTTCACGGTGCGTTCATCGTATCCCCGGCTCACCAGAATATTACCGATCCTTAACCCATTTTTAGTCATGAGGGGGTAAAATATCTGTTACCATAAACAGTACCGAAGACGAAAGCAACCGAATGACCCTTCTGGCATCTTTCGCGGACAGCGTCATCAGCGAAGGATGGCGGTTGGGCGGTTCTACCCGGAAAGTGAAATTGTCATGCGAGATCATTACCTGAAACAACTGCAATTGGTGCACGATGACCTGCTCCGTATGGGAAGCCGGGTGGAACATCAACTTGCCGACGCCATCAAAGCGCTGGATCGCCTGGACGTGGTGCTGGCGCACGAGGTGATTGCGCGCGACCGTGAGGTCGATGCTGCGCGCATTGCTATCGATGAGCGCGTCTTTGAATTGATTGCCACGCAGCAACCGGTCGCCTCCGACCTGCGCAGCCTGCTGGCAGCCGTTGCCATCGCGGGCGAACTGGAGCGCGCTGCCGATTACGCCAAAGGGATCGCCAAGAAAGTCGAGCGCAGTCTGCACTCGCCGGCGATTATCGAGGCGCCCCTCGAACTCCACCGCCTGGGAACGCTGGCGCAGAACATGCTGTATACCTGCCTGGATGCGTTCGTGCAACTCGATGTAACGCTGGCGCGCTCGCTCGGCGAGCGGGATCAGGAGATCGATGCGCTGGAAGATCGGGTGGTCGAGATGCTGAAAGAGGTCGCGCGTCAGGAGCCGAACAAGCTTGATTGCGCATTGCTCCTGATCGATACCGCTCACGTGCTGGAACGTCTCGCCGACCGAACAACCAATATTGCGGAACGGGTCATTTTCATCGCCACAGCAAAGGCGGAGGAAATCAACCCATGATCACCATGGCTCGTGCCCATGTCTTCATCTCAGGCCGCGTGCAGGGGGTCAACTTTCGTGCCAACGCCCGCGCCTACGCCCGCGAAATTGGCGTCTCCGGCTGGGTGCGGAACCTGGAAGATGGACGGGTCGAGGCGGTCTTCGAGGGCGACCGCCTGGCAGTGCAGCGAATGGTCAGCTGGTGTTACAGCGGTCCCGCCCATGCCCGCGTCGACTCGGTCGATGTACAGTGGGAGAAGCCCACCGGCGAAGAACGCGAGTTTTCGATTATCTGGTGAGATGCAGCGCCTGCGCCAGACGGCGGAAGTCTTCAACCGGAAAGGGTGCTGCAACATAGATCATGGCGCGCGTGAAACCCAGCGCCTGCCACCGATCCAGCACAGTGCTCGGATCGGAGAGCAGGTCATGCCAGTCGGCATGCACTGAGAGATCGAAAGCGGCGCGGGTGCGTCCCGCCTCTGCCAACCCCTCGTCAAGCGCTGCGATCTGCGCGTCCAGTCGTGCATGATCGCGCCATTGCACGTTCAAACCATCGGCAAAACGCCCGGCAATCCGGCAGAGTCGCGTACCGCGCGCTCCGACGATAAGCGGCGGGAGCGGTTGCGGCGGCGGCGCCACGATCGCGTCTGTGAGCCGATAGTAGCGCCCGTTGAAAGTAACCGGCTCGCCGCTCCAGAGTAACCGGATCACCTGCACTGCCTCGGCGACGCGCTCTGTCCGTTCGTTGAGCGTGCCCTGATCGATTCCAAACGCTTCCTGCTCCGGTTTCCACCCGCCGCCGCCAATCCCCAACTCGAACCGCCCCCGTGCAATCTCCTGCAACGTCGCAGCAATCTTCGCCAGGCGCCCCGGATGGCGGTTGAGATTGTTCGCCACCAGCGGACCCAGACGAATCTGCTGCGTCGCTTCGGCAAGCGCGGCTAATGCTGTCAGTCCTTCGATCACCGGCTCGCGCGGATCGTTCCAGGAAACGTAGTGATCCCACAGCCAGACCGAATCAAACCGCAGCACGTCGAGCAGACGGGCCGCTTCACGCACTTCGGCGTAGGAGACGCCGAATGTCCCCAGACAAAAGCCTATCGGCAGCGTCATCAGATACCTGTCACAGAATCGCCGGCGATATACGCCTTCTATCCTACCACACTGCTGCGCACATTCTGCTGCTGAACAGGACTGTCGGGCGCTTTTCCGGTTGGCGCTCCGCTGCTATTGTATGCCCGACGACCCAATACCGTCAGACCCGAAAGGGAGCCGGCAATGAGCGATACATCTTTTCCCGACGCCAGCATCTATTGCGCCACAGCGGTCGGCATTCTCGACGTTCCGCCTGCGCATCGCCAGAACCCCTCCCGCCACCCTCAGTTGCGAATGGCGGGCCCGCTCGGCGGCGATTTTCGCCTGCCGATCCGGGTGATGCGCGAGATTCCCGGGCGTGAATTGCTCGACTCCGCCCACCACGGCGCGCGTCTGCTGATCGAGGGTCGGCTGGAGTGGGCGACATCCCCCGATAATGCCACGACATCGCCGATGCTCATTGCCAGCGCCGTGCGCCTGGTCACTCCCGACGACGAGGATGGTTGCGACATCCGCATGTGCGGTGAGATTACCGGTCCCGCGCGCATTGGACGGCACCCGTTGCGCTCCGGGATTGCGCTGGCGCACGTCAATCTGCGGGTTCAGATACCGCGTACCCGCCCTGGAAGCCGCGCCATGCTCACCGAGACGGTGCGTATTCCGGTCGTCATCCCGCTCAACCATCCAGGCACGCCAGCCCTCCTGCGCCCCGGCAATCGTGTTGTTATCGAAGGCATGCTGGAACAGGCGTTGTTGCCGCGCAGCGGACCAGAGGTTGAGCAGGCGCTCGCAGACCTGGAGGAAACCTCGAAGCAACGCGCAGCATGGGTTATGACCCCGGAAGAAGCACGCGCTGCCGAGCGCGACCATGCCCGGCGACGCTGGGAAGCGACCCACACCATCATCCATCGGGTCGTGGCAGGATATGTCGAATTACTGAATGGCGCCCCCGCAACCATCCGCGAGGCGCGCGAACTGCGCCGCGCCGCGCTGCAACGACGTGCGCAGCGGCAGCAGGCATCATAACGGTGGTAACCGGCGGTCGGTCATCCGGGCCGCCGAGACCAGGCCAGCCCACCAACTCCCCTCTGTCCATCGGCGAGAACGTCGGCTGGCTTCGTATCACCGGCCCGGCGGGGCCGGCAGCGGGTTCCCGCTGCACTGCACCCTGACAACGCCCATACCACACGTTGCTTTTCGATGTGCATTCGCGCACAATTACGCGCACGCCTTCGGAAAGAACCGTTTCCGGCGCTCGATGCGCCAGATACGTTTTCGTTCCTTTCTCAACCACCGGTGGGTGCAGTTGCGACACATCATGCGTCATGCTCCTGCTGCGCCACCCGGCGCGTTTGACATCACCAGGAGGAAAACGCTCACTTCGCTTTCTGTGTGACGTTGCGCCACAACCGCTACCCGGCAGCGCGACGCCGCACTCATCGTTTGTATCCACTCCCGCGCAGGGACACACCAGCTTTCTGGACGTGTCCCGCGCGGGACGTCACGGAACGTTGGCATGCCCTGCGCTCCTGAACCAACAGGAGACAAAAATGATGCACAACGTTCCTGTTTCGCCCACGATGTTCAAGAACCGCTACGTTCTGGGCTATCCCGACGATCCTATTCGGAGGGCTATGGTTCAGACAACACACCCAGGGTTCTTCGAACTGATCTGCCATGGTTCGCGGCCTAATCAAAAAGGCGAAACGTTTGCGATCCCATATGTGTATATGGGAGCAGACGGCTGTCGAACAAAACCGCTGAATGCAGAGCAACTCTTCGAGATCATCATCACCCATCCGGCATATTCTCTTGGACAACCCGTTCGTCTGATCATGTGCTGGGTGGGGTATGGACCAAACTCGCTGGCGCAGCAGCTCGCAGACCTTCTGGGAGCGCCGGTGCTGGCGGCAAACGAACGCATTAACGCCCATACGTTTTGTCCCGTCAACAACGGTCGCTGGATACTGTTCACACCGCGCATTCGCTCGTGACACCGTGGGCACAGGAGCGAGGACACGTTCCTGTGCCCGTCTTCATAGGGGCATAACAATGGTGCACGTTCTACGTTGAACGAATGACCACGAACGACGGAGAGGCTGGCCTCGCACTTCGCACCATACCCTCCGCCTCACGTCTCTCGTCTCTCACCCCGCCGTCATGGGCAGCAACCTAGATACCTGAACCTGCACAGGAGGAATCACCATGTACCTTGCCGATCTGAGCCAATACCGTGGGTTTCTCCAGGCGCCGAAAGAATATACCGTTCTGGCAATCGGCTGGCTCGATGATCTCTATCCCTTTCCATTCGGTCCGACGCCGGTTGAGTTCCAGCAGCGGCTCCGTGAGCACTGTACGCGGGGGGTCCATGCGCTCACGATGGGCTTCCACGAATGCCAGTTCTGTCACCGGTGGAACGTTGGGTTATGGTGTGGCAAAAAGTGGGTCGCCAACAATAACGGCGAAATCTGGATCCCGGATGGAAACACCATTTATGCCGCGCCGGTCATGATCTACCACTATGTGACCGACCACGAATACCGCCCGCCAGAGGCGTTCATCGATGCGATGATGCGTTGCCCGCTGCCGTATGAAGAGGAGTATCAGGCGTTCATGCGCTTCATCGGCTGGGAAACGGACGATCTCACGCGCGAGTGGAATGAATGAACCATAACTGTCGGGTTGACGTACAAAGGGCGCTGATGCGCCCTCAATGTAGCATGCGTCGTCGCCAGCTGCCGACCGGTGATGAGCAGATCTGGGCATCTCTGAGGGACGCCCCCTCTCATGCGCATGCCCGCCAGGCATGAGATCGATAACGCAACGTGACACGCGGGTGATGCAAAGGGTTCAGAACCTGCGGGAGGATGCCCCGACATACGGAAGCCCCTCACCGCAGACGGCGCATAGGGCGCTGTTGGGCATGCCGGGCGCCACCACGGAACCGCGATTGCGCATTTTTTACATAAGAACGGATCGCTGCGCCGACCCGCCCGATGAGCAGGGTCAGTAGTTCGCGCCGCAGCGCGCGCCAGTCTTCACCCGGCAACGGAGTGAGAGCGGCGTGGACGGGGTGATACCGTTCGGCGACGAAATCACCGACAATGCGACCAATGACGTACTTCTGGCGGGGAATGTATTCCCTGAGCAATGCCGCATACTCATACGGAGTTGCATCAGGCGGCGCTCTGACGCCTGCCCATCCCGCCAGGCGCGTCAGACGCGCATAAGCGGCAGCCGCCGGTGAAAGACCGCGCACATCCCAATGCAGCCACAGGAACAGAGCGCCGATGAGCGCCAGAACAAATGCCAGGGTCCCCACCACAATTGCAGCCAGGCGTAACCGCTGCTGGGCGCGTCGCGCTTCGATCTCGCGTTGCAGCGCACTATCGTCGCCAATTGCAGGACCGGTGTTACGCTCGATCATCTCGCGCAGCATGGCTTCCGGGTCGCTCAGCGCGCCCCCCAACCCGCCGGTGGTCTCCGGTCGTTCCGTCTCGCCAGCCGGGGGAAACGGCGGACGCAGCGGGACACTGGCGTATGGCGCTGGCGTCGGCTCGAAGCGCTGCCAGCCATAGCCGGGAAAGTAAACTTCGGGCCAGCTATGAGCGACATTCTCACGCACCAGGTACACCCGCCGATCCGGGTCGAGTTCGCCGCCGGCGTACCCCTGCACCCACCGCGCAGGCACACCCTCGGCACGCAGCAGCACGACCATCGCCGACGTGAAATCATCGCAGTAGCCGCCCGGCGCATCGAAGAGGAACCAGTCAACCCAATCGCGGTCATCGGGCGGAAGGGGACGCTGATCATTGTACGGCAGCGTGCGCAGGTAATTCTGCATTGCCAGCGCCTTGTCGTAGGGTGTAACCGCGCCGGCGTCACGAACGATGGACGCCGCCAGTTCGCGCACCCGCGCTGGCAGCGTGTCGGGCAACTGCAAATACGCCACGCGCACCCATTCCGGGTATGCGGTTCCGCTTTCGCGCAGACTCTGCTCATCGACCGTGGACAGATACGTGGCAACCGTATAGGTTTGGGTCGCTTCGAGCGGCGCTTCGGTCACAACGGTGGCGGTTTCGGTAAAGTTGGGCAACAGTTCGCCGGATACTGCCAGGTATCCGTGCTGGATCAGCACCGGTAGACCGGTGGATGCCAGCGCGCCGCCAACCATCACCAGCCCATCGGTGCGCGTTTGCGCAAGCTCGATGGTGGTCGTGACCAGGGTGCGGCCACGGAGTTCAGGCTGTTCGAGGCGCACGCCGGGCGCCAGCGGCGTGCGCGCTGCTTCGGCTGTCGCCACTCCCAGCGCAGCGCGCGCCCGCTCGCCGACCATGTTCTGCCACATGCGCCCGGTATAGCGATCAAACGCCGCAGCGCGCCAGTAACTGTACTCAGACGATCGCACCGTCATCACCAGCGCCGTGCCTAACTGACGGGGACCGCCGACCCGTGCAGTGCGGGTCAGAAACGCGCCAGTTGATCCCGGCGGCGCGTTGATCGTACTGAACGCCTCCTGCCATTCCTCGCGCAGCGCTGTAATCGGCGCGCGAATGGTGCGCCAGAGACGCGCCAGGTGCTCATTATCCGGCTGGTTCGGCAAAAAGGCCGTGACAACCAGCAGGAACACAACGACCAGGAGCGAAGCCAGCAGGACGCGCGCCGGCAGAAAGTCGGGAAACTCGACGCGCGAGGCGCGCCAGAGGCGCTGATGGCGGTCGACATGCTGGTAGGCGATCAACAGCAGCGCCGTGATCAGAAAAACGAAGAACAGTCCCGTTGCTTTGGGCCAGGCATAGGCATAATTAATCAGGATGACGCTTGCTTGCAGCGCAACGGCGATCCAGGCGCGCTGATGGCGGAAGACGAGCCATCCGGTTACATACCCCATTCCCCAGATGATGAGCGCCAGGGTCAGGACAAAGAGAACGATATCCTCACCGCGCCCGCCAGCCTGGAGCGTGCGCGACCAGATGATGACACGGATCGCAAGTTCCGCAGCGACATCGCTCCAGGTTGTAAGACGCTGCGCCTTTGCTGCGCCAAACTCAGCCGCCGTTTGTGCGCTGACGACCGGGCCGATTTGCCAGATCACGAACACAACTCCCAGGCACGATGCCAGTGGATGCGCCAGTAAGGAAGGCATCCACGCGACCCGCGCAAAGAGCGTGCCGGTGAGGAGGGCTGCCAGACCAACGCCTGCCAGCATGGTGAGTCCATCCGCCCAGTTTGCGACCTCGAGACTGCGCGCCACACTCCAGGTCATCAACAGCGCCAGCAGAAGCGGAAGCACGAGCGATCCCAGTTCGAGCCGGGCAAACCAGGAGCGGGACGACATCTCGTTTGGAATGGTCACAACCGCAGAACTCACAGCCCAAAGACCTCCTCTGCATTGCGCCATATCGCCAGAGCCAGATCATCGAGCGGTATGCCGCGCAGGGCAGCGATTCGTTCGGCAATCAGGCGCACATACGAGGGTTCATTTCGTTTCCCGCGAAAGGGATGCGGCGCCAGATACGGACTATCAGTTTCGATCAGCAGACGGTCGAGTGGAGCGCGGCGCGCAACGTCGTGCAGATTGACGGCTTTCGGAAAGGTGATCGGACCGCTGAACGAGAGGTGGAAACCAACGTCCAGACACGCACGCGCATATTCCCAGTCGCCAGAGAACGAGTGCATGATGCCAGACAGACCGCGCGCTGCGTCGCGCAACACGCGGATGGTATCGTCGCGCGCGTCGCGGCTATGAATGACGACCGGAAGGCGCAGGGTGCGCGCCAGATCGAGTTGTGCACGGAAACACGCTTCCTGCACAGCGGCAGGCGCCGCATTCCAGTAATAATCGAGACCGATCTCGCCGATGGCGAGCACCTTTGGTTGTTGCGCAAGGGCGCGCACCTGATCGAGCCAGTCGTCCGGCAGATCGGCGACATGGTTGGGTTGCACGCCGATCACGGCATAGATCGATTCGTGCTGTGCCGCCAGCGCAACCGCAGCGCGCGATGTCGCCAGGTCGTAGCCGATTTCGACAATCCGCACCACCCCAGCAGCCCTTGCGCGTTCCAGCACATCCGTGCGATCTGGATCGAACTGTGGAGCGCCGAGGTGCGTGTGGGAGTCGATCAGTCGGATGACATTGTTCACGTCAGATATTGTACCATGAGCCTCACACGGTGCGCTGCAACCGCCAAAAAGAGCCGTGATACAATAGCGCCATGCGTGATCCGATACGTATCATGGTCGTTGAAGACGATCCGACCATCGCCAGCCTTATTGAACTCGTGCTTCGGGGGGCTGGCTATCAGACGCTTCTGGCAGCCACCGCCGCCGACGCGCTCACCCTTATCGAGACCAGCGACATTGACCTCGTCATTCTCGACTGGATGCTGCCAGATACTCCGGGAGTGCAGATTTGCACGGTGCTGAAGGGGCGTTCTGGTCGAGGATTTCTGCCTGTTCTGATGCTGACCGCGAAAGGTGAAGTGTCAGACCGGATCACGGCGCTCGACTCGGGCGCCGATGATTATCTCACCAAGCCGTTTTATATCGAGGAACTGCTGGCGCGGGTGCGGGCGCTGCTCCGTATTCGCGCAGCCGAAAGCGAACGCGATGCGGCGATGGCAGCGCTCGCAGCGCAAAACGATGCGCTGCGATCCGCCAACGAACAACTACGCTCCATGCAGGCGCAACTTGTGCAAAACTCAAAACTCGTTGCGCTGGGAGAACTTGTCGCCGGTGTGGCGCACGAATTGAACAATCCTCTCGCCATCATCCTTGGCAATGCCGAACTCCTTCTCCCACAGCGCAATCCCGACGATCAGCGATCGGTCGAACAGATCATCGAAAGCGCCAAACGCGCCCGCCGCGTCATTCAGAGTCTGGCGACCTTCGCTCGCCGCAGTTCGATGATCAAAGAATGGACGTCGCCTGTCGATCTGATCGACCGGGTGCTCGATCTCAAACGTGCCGCGCTTCGTTCTGCCGGGATTGCGCTTGAAGTCGTCTGCCAGCCTGATCTCCCATTGCTGCGGATCGATGTTCCACAAATACAACAGGCGTTGCTCAATCTGCTGCTCAACGCCGAGCAGGCGCTTTCGGGCGTACCTGCGCCACACGTGCGGATAGGCGTCTCGCGTGGGTATGCTGAACCGCCGCCCCTCTTGCCAGCCCGCGCAACCGAAGGCGATGGACCATTCGTGCGTTTTGACGTGGCGGACAACGGTCCTGGCATTCCGGCGCATATTATCGAGCGCCTGTTCCAACCCTTCGTCACTACCCGTTCGACAGGCCAGGGGGCGGGATTGGGGCTGGCCATCGCATACGGCATCGTCACGCAACACGGCGGTCAGGTGCTGGTGTCCAGCCAGCCGGATCAGGGAACAACGGCGCGGATTGCGTTGCCGATCAATCCGCCGGAAGGCATGGATGGATAGGAATAATCGGGGGATGGTCACGCTATTGCACACTCAGGAGTGTACACGTTGCCCGGCGCTCGTTGCCAGCCGGCGGCGCATTGTGCATGGTTATGGCGATGTGACCAGCGGCATTGTGTTCATCGGCGAGGCGCCCGGTCGTCACGGCGCCGATCAGACCGGCATTCCGTTCTGGGGTGATCGGTCAGGGCGAGTGCTGCGCCGCATACTGATGCGGGTTGGGCTGGCAAGCGACGAGACTGCCGGCGCAGTGCTGCGCTGTTTCATCACCAACGCGGTGCGCTGCTGCCCGCCGGGAAATCGCACGCCGGCGCCGGGCGAAGTGCGCGCCTGCGCTGAATGGCTGCACACAGAACTCGACGTTATCAAGCCACGACTGATCGTTCCGGTTGGGCGACTTGCCTTGCACGAAGTGGGGAGGCGGTATCTGGGACGCGATCCGGGCGCCATCCGCAGATTGCACGCAACCGTACTCCGCAGCGAGAATGTCACCATCCTTCCGCTTATCCATCCGGCTCGTATTAGCCGCGCCGATACGCAGGCGTTCATTACGGCGGTGAAGCCGCTCATTGACGAGAGGAATGAACCATGAACTTTGACCTTACCCCCGAACAGCAGCGCATTCGCGCAGAAGTGCGACGTTTCGCCGAGCAGGAAATCGCGCCGCGCGCCCGTCACGTCGATGAGACGGGCGAGTTTCCCGCCGAAACATTTCGGAAAATGGCGGAGTTGGGGCTGATGGGATTGCCTTTCCCCGAAGAGTATGGCGGCGCAGGCGCCGATAGCATTTCGACCGCCATCGCTATCGAGGAGATTGCGCGCGCCTGCGGTTCGACCGCGCTGATCTACTCGGCGCACCTGGGGCTGGGGTGCGCGCCCATCGCCATGTTCGGCACCGACGAGCAGAAACGACGCTTCCTGCGACCCGCAGCCGAAGGACGTCATATCGGCGCATTCGCGCTAACCGAACCGCATGCCGGGTCCGATGCCGGCGCCACCCGCACGACCGCTCGACTCGAGAACGGAGAATGGGTGATCAACGGTTCGAAGATGTGGATTACCAGCGCATCGATTGCCGGGCATCTGATCGTTACGGCGGTCACCGATCCGGGAGAACGGCATTCGATCAGCGCCATTATCGTGCCCGCCGGAACGCCAGGACTGAGTTTTGGCAAACCAGAAGCCAAAATGGGATTGCGCGGCTCGATCACCAATGCGGTGATGTTCGAGAATGTCCGGGTCCCTGAGGAAAATCTGTTGGGTCGACGCGGTCGGGGACTACAACAGTTTCTTGCTGTGCTCGACGGCGGACGGGTCGGCATCGGCGCTATGGCAATCGGGCTGGCGCAAGCGGCATTCGAAGTCGCTTCCGCCTATGCGCGCGAACGCACCGCCTTTGGTAAACTGATCGGCGCTTACGAGTCGGTTTCAAACATGATCGCCGATATGGAGGTCGGGCTGGAAGCGGCGCGTTTGCTGGTCTATCAGGCGGCGTGGCTGAAAGACCAGGGGCGGCAGTACAGTCGCGAGGCAGCAATTGCCAAACTGTACGCTTCGGAAGTCGGCGAGAAAATCTGCCGCGATGCGATCCAGGTGCTTGGCGGGTATGGCTACAGCAGCGAGTATCCGCTCGAGCGCATTTACCGCGACCAGCGCCTGCTTACCATTGGCGAGGGTACGTCAGAGATCCTGCGTGTGGTCATCGGGCGGCAAATTCTCGGCGAGTTCGTCGGCAGGTGACGCGTTGAACGTTGAATGTGGGAACGGTGCGTCACACAAAGGCCCAACGGCGCAGAGCGGGCGGGACGGCGGCAGGCGCGTGGGGCGCTGGCGGTCAGGCGCGCAAAGTGCAGGCGGAAAGCGCGCAAGGCGCAGAGCGGGCAGTCTGAAGGTTAACGCAAGCAATCTAACCCCTCACTCCTCACTCCTCACCCCTCACCCCTCACCCCTCACCCCTCACCCCTCTCGCCTCACCCCTCACCCCCCGCCTGCCCCAATATCCACCCTTCAACACGACGGATGCCCTCGTCCTCAGGCTCACCGGCGGTGCGACGACCAAGGACGACATTGAGTGCGCCGAACAATCCCACCGTGGCGTCGAAATCATCGTCGCCGCCGGGTGCAGCGCCAAATCCGTCATCAATCGCGCGGCGCAGAGCGGTATCGATCGCAACCTCCGCCGCATCCGCCCATGCCAGCAGCGCCATTCCTGCGGCGGCGCGGGCAGCCTGCGCGCGTTTGCTGCCGTGCAGTGTGATACCCAAATGATGGCAGCACTCAGCAGGGTACACTTCGGCGACCACCAGGCGGCCCGCAGCAATCAGGTCGTCCAGGCGTCCCTCAAAGGGCCAAAGCCAGGGAAACATGGCATTATCTCGCGCATACGCGCGGCGCGCCGCACCCAGCATATCGCGCCAGCCGACGATGGTCGCCTTTCCCACCTGCTGTGCGCCGAGCGTCCAGAACATCGGCGCAGCGGCGCGCCGCGCGTCGGTAGCCCGGTCGCACCTGCGGCGCAGGTCGTCGATGGTCGTCATACCGAGCGCCCGGATCAGGTGCGATTGCCGTGTTCCACCCGGTCGTAGCGGGTAGAATGGACGAACGATGCTGATGTCGTCTGGACGACCGGCGACATCGTAGAACTGCACCCACCGGCCTGAACCCAACTCCGGGAGAAGCGCCGCAAAGTCGGCAACGCCAGCGGCATCCGCGTAACGCAGCGGGAGACCAAGCGGAAAATCGACGCCAAACAGGATGCCGCCATCAGGCGCGAGAGTGCGCAACCGCGCCAGCAGCGTCTGCGGGTCGCCAGCCGGACCCGGCGCATACGCCGTGAACCGTCCATCGGACTGGCGCAGCGCATACGCCAGCCGCCTTCGCGCCGCGTTCGATCCCCAATCGGCGTGAGCGACCAGAACAGCAAGAGCAGCCATTGGTGGTATCAGGGAACAGCGACCGGTGCGGCGGTCAGCACCCAATCGCGGTAGAAATCGTTGAGATCGCAGGCGCAGGCATTTTCGGCGATAGCGCGCACATCGTCGCTCGACGCAATCCGGTAGCGAAAGGTCGCATAGTAATCGCGCAAAAAGCGATCGAACGCCGGTTCACCGATGCGGTTGCGCAACGCCTGAAAGAAAAGCGCACCTTTTGCATATGCAATGGCGGTATAGTTGCCGCGCAACGCCGACACGGGGCGCTTCAGCGGCGCATCACGACCCGCCTGCCGCGCGCGCAGGTACGTCGCACGGAATCCATCGAGTTCGCGTTCTGCCGCTATCGCCCCACCGGTTTCTTCCTGATAGATGACCTGCGAAAATGAGGTCAATCCCTCGTCGAGCCAGGCTTCCCCCTGCACATCGTTGCCGACCAGACTGTACCACCATTGATGCGCCACTTCGTGTGCTACAATGATCTCCAGACCCTCGCGTTCACCGGTGTACAGGCGCCGGTCGATCATGATCAGACCAGGATACTCGACGCCGAGAAATTTGCGCGCATCGATCTGCACAATATCGAGTTCAGTCAGCGGGTAAGGTCCGAATCGGCGATTGAACGCACGCAGCGCATTAGCGGCAGCATCGAGCGCCGCCCGCCCGCCTTCGGCATTTTCGGGACGAAAATACGACGTGATGCGCGTCCCATCCACATCAGTGGAGATCGACGGGAAGCGGGTGAGCACAATCGTAAAATCACGCTGCGGACCGCTGACGAAGCGTGTTGTTCGGGACGCGCCATCGCTCTGGCTTTCGATCGCCGTCCCCGTGGTCACCGCAGTCCATGCGGCGGGGATAGTCAGCGTCACATCGTACAGCGCCGTTTCGCTGGTGACGAGGTCGCCGCGGAAGAGCGGCGTCGCCAGTTGCCAGGCGCCATCAACCCGCCGCGCCGCCATCGGCAATGCCGAGGCCAGCGTCAGCACGCCGCGTTCGCGATTAAAGGCGGCATAATAGCGCTGGCTGGCATCGAGCGGCGCAACGGCGCTGAAGTCGAGCACGACGTGAGCAACAGCACCAGATGGGAGCGTTGCAGGAAGGTCGAGCCGCAGCAAGAATCGATTTGACTCATAGCGTACCCGCACCGGTACATCATCGACGATAGCGCTGCGAATATCGAGACGTCCGCCCAACTCCGGCAAATTAGGGAAGAGGTAAAAATAGATGCGGTCAAGCGGATCGGCGGCGCGATTGGCATACTCCAGCCGCAGCCTGCCGGCGATGGCGCGTCGCTCAGGATCGATGCCGGCGCTCACCGTGTACCGATCCCACTGCGATGCAGCGTCGAGGTCGGCGCTGAAGGCTGGCAGCAGCGCCGCCTCCTGCCACTGAACATCGAGCGGCGCTGCAAACGGGTCGCTTATATGTGGCGCTGCGGAGAGCGGCGTGACGCTGTAGCATATCAGAACCGCGACCAGCGCCAGAAGAACATCTTGCCTTCGCATACTCAGTAATCGTTGCATAGACGCATTATATCATTGTGTCTGGAACTGTCAGGAAACCCGTCGCTGTACTGTTAGCAAAACAGGATCGATCTCTATTGCCAGACCATGACAACGCCCGAAGAATTGAAACATATTCCACTCTTTGCCACGCTGGATGATCAGACGCTGGCGGATGCAGCGCGCTACATGGAGAGACGCACCTATCGTCCAGGCGAATACATCGCCTACGAAGGCGAACAACCGGCAGGAGTGTACTTTGTGCAGCGCGGCAGGGTGCGCTTATCGCGCACTGCGCCGGATGGTCGCGAACAGGTGCTGGCAATGGTCAGCGCCGGTGAAAACTTCAATGCCGTCGCCATTTTCGACAGCCATGGCAATCTGACGACGGCGCGCGCCATGAGCGCCGTTCACTGTCTGATTTTACCGGGAAATGCGCTGATCATCCTTATCCGCCGTCATCCTGACCTGGCGCTGGCGATGCTGCGTGAAATGGCAGGGCAACTGCGCAGCCTGGCGGTGCTGGTCGAAGACCTGGCATTCCGGTCGGTGCGCGAGCGGCTGGCGCGCGAACTGTTGCGTGAGGCGCGCGAAGGCGCCGCCGAACTGACCCATCAGGAACTTGCCGAGCGCACCGGCACCGTGCGTGAGATCGCCGGACGCGCATTGCGCCAGCTGGCGCAGGAAGGGCTTGTGCGGCTGGAGCGTGGGCGGGTCGTGGTGCTCGATTCGGGCGGGCTGGCGCGGATCGGGAACGGCGGGTGAGGCGGAACGTCGCCGGTGGGAAGGTTGCACACGCGATTTCACACGAATGAGAGATTGCACATCGACTGTTCTGATACGCCATGTTGTGGAACTAAAGTCACAGAAAAGTTGAAAAGGGCGTGTTATGATTGCAGGTGCTGGAACATCTTCCGTATGCTAAAGGAGATTGATATGGCGTATATCATCGCGGAGCCGTGCATTGGCGTGAAAGATGCTGCGTGTGTGGCGGTCTGTCCGGTTGACTGCATTTACGAGGGTGAGGATCAGTACTACATCAACCCTGAAGAGTGCATCGACTGTGGCGCCTGCGAACCGGAGTGCCCGGTCGAGGCGATCTTCGCCGACGACTCGGTGCCGGAGCAGTGGCAAAGCTACATCGAAAAGAACCGCGCGTTCTTCGGACTGTAATACGTCGTTCGTTGCGAACAAGGCGCTCCGTGAGGGGCGCCTTGTTGTGTTAAGGGTTCGACTTATGCCGACAACCGCGTGCTGCAAAGACGCAGAGTCTCTACTGGAAACACCCCGCCTGCCGACCCGCTTGCCGTGCGCTGCACGCCCGTCACTAACCTCCCGCTGAAAGCCTGCCCCCCCCTTGTGTGCTATAATTTCCGGGGAAAGCCAGCGCACGGAGATGCCTGCCGATGATGCGCTTCGATGTTCGCACGTTTCTGCTTATCTTTGGCGCGGCATGCATTGGCGCAGCCTGGGCGACGTATCAGTACAGCACGACTGCCCCCCCCTATGGCGAAGCGCAGATTCCTGCATTGATCTGGACGGTGTTTGCCACTCCCTTTGCCATGTTCTGGGGGTGGCTGGTAGCGCGGCGTGAGGAACGCTGGTGGGCGGCATTCGTCTGTTTCTGCATCTACTTTCTTTCCACATTTATAGCAGCACGCTACGAGACGTGCGTTATTGTGCATGGATCGTTCAACCTGGTCAGTTGCTTCGTCGATACGGAACAGGCGCAGACGCTTGCAAACGCCAGCGGTCATCGCGTCTATTTCGAGTCGATCGTCGTGGTGCATCTGATCGCTGCGCTGGTCACGGCATTGCAGCGCGCGCTAAAACGCCGTACAATGCAGGATGCATCGCTTCGTCCGGCAGGCGAGACGACCTGACATCTTCCGTCTGGTTTGATGCGGTGTCTTTCGAGTTCCAGGTACGGCAGCGGTATCTGACGTTGCCGGCGCCGGAGGTTTGGCATGACCAGAGCGCATGCTGGTGTACGTCAGCGTATTGAAGCGGATGAGCGCGCCCGGCTTTCACCTTTGGCGGCATTCAGTGACGACGCCCGCCGCGTGCGTCCTGAAGAACCATCGCCGGTGCGGAGCAGTTTTCAACGTGATCGCGACCGTATCCTGCATTCAAAACCGTTTCGCCGTCTGAAACACAAAACCCAGGTGTTTATCTCACCGCAGGGCGATCATTACCGCACCCGCCTGACCCATACGCTCGAAGTGACGCAGATTGCACGCACAGTCGCACGCGCCCTGCGCCTCAACGAGGACCTGGTCGAGGCGATTGGTCTTGGGCATGATCTCGGGCATACGCCCTTTGGTCACGCCGGCGAGACGGCGCTGTCGCACGCGATGGGGCGCGCCTTCCGGCATAACGAACAGAGCCTGCGCATTGTTGACGTGCTGGAGCGGAATGGCGCCGGGTTAAATCTGACCGATCAGGTGCGCGAGGGCATCTACATGCACTCCAAAGCCAGGCGCGACATTACCATGCGCGCCTGGGGAACAGCCAGTACGCTGGAAGGGCAGATCGTGAAACTGTGCGATGCCATCGCCTATATCAATCACGACATCGATGATGCGATCCGCGGCGGTCTGCTGCACCCCGAAGACCTGCCACGCGACGCGATCGAGATACTTGGCGAAACCCACGGTCAACGCCTCGATACGATGGTCTGCGATCTGATCGACCATAACTGGTGGGCCACCGGCGAAGCGCCGCCGCCTGATCCGCCGGAACTGTCGATGAGTCCGGATGTGCTGAAGGCGACCAATACGTTACGCGAGTTTCTGTATCAGTATGTGTATCTTGGATCGAAAGCCAAAGCGGACGATGGCAAGGTCCAATTGATGATCGAGTTGCTGTACCATCACTTTCTGAAACACCCGGAACAGATCCCAGCCGATCTGCTGCGGATCAATCAGGATCGCGGCGAACCGGTCGAGCGCGCCGTGGTTGACTATATTGCCGGTATGACCGACCGCTTTGCGCTGAAGGTGTTCAACGACCTGTACGTGCCCCGCACCTGGAGTGCGTAAAGCGTGCGGACGTTCGCTGGAACGAGTATGCCTGGCGTTACCGATCAGATCAAAGAAAAGGTTGATATCGTCGAGTTCATCTCGACCTATGTGCCGCTGCGGAAGACAGGACGCAGCTATGTTGGCTTCTGCCCATTCCATCCCAACACCCGGACGCCGGCGTTTCACGTCTTTCCCGATACGCAAAGTTTTCACTGTTTTGGGTGTAAGGCGTCGGGGACGATCTTCGACTTTCTGATGCGTCGTGAGGGGCTGGAGTTTCGTGAAGCGCTCGAGCGCCTGGCGCAGCGCGCCGGTGTGCAGTTACACCCGCGCACCGAAGCCGACGAGCAACTGGATCAGTTGCGCACCCGTCTGCTGGAGGTGAATGCAGCAGCAGCGGCGTTCTTCCGTCATATGCTGGTAAAGTCGCAACGTGGCGAGGAGGCGCGCGCCTATGTCGTCAGACGACGGATTGACGACGCAACCAGTGAGGCATTCCTGCTCGGCTATGCTCCCGATGACTGGAGTTTGCTGCTTTCCTACCTGACCGAACGGCGCGGCTTTTCGCCAGAGGAGATCGAAGCGGCTGGACTGGCAATCCATCACGAAACACGCGGGTATTACGACCGCTTCCGCAACCGGCTCATGTTCCCGATCCGCAACGTGAGCGGCGAGATTGTGGCGTTTGGCGGCAGAGCACTGGGGGATGCGCAGCCGAAATATATGAACTCACCCCAGACGCCGCTCTTCGACAAGGGAAAGGTGCTGTACGGGCTTGACCTGGCGCGCGATGCGATCCGCCAGAGCGACGCCACCGTGATTGTCGAAGGGTACGTCGATGTCATCATTGCACACCAGTACGGATTCCGTAACGTCGTTGCGCCGCTTGGCACAGCATTGACTGCCGATCACGTGGCGCTGGTGAAGAAACTCTCGCACCGGGTCTATCTGGCGCTCGACGCCGACGCCGCAGGCGTGCGAGCGACGCTCAAAGGATTGCAGGCGCTCCAGAGCCAGCCGGAGGGGGAATTAACTGCGGTAATCTCGCCACAGGGGGTGATCGGGCTGCAACGCCGCCAGGATGTTGAGATCAGGATTCTGTCTCTTCCCGAAGGGAAAGACCCCGATGAGGTCATTCAGGAAAACCCGGAACAGTGGCGTGCGGCGCTGGCGGCGGCGCGTCCGGCGATGGATTTCTACATCGAGACGCTCACCTCCGACCTCGATCTTTCGAGCGGACGCGGCAAAGCAGACGCGGTCGAACGGATAGCGCCGCTCCTTACCCAGATCGCCAATCCGGTGGAGCAGGCGCATTATATCCAGCAACTGGCGCGACTGATCGATGTCGAAGAACGGTATATACTGGCAGCGCTGGGAAACAAGGCGCGTCAGGAAGGGTCGCGCCGTCCGCCGGATCAGGCGCGCACGACGAAGGTTCTGGAACAGCAACCTGACGAAGCAAAACAGCAACCCGGCGATACGCAGCCGTCAACTCCGACGCAAGAAGAGCATCTGTTGAGCTGGATGATTCGTTACCCGAAAGCGCGCACAGCCGTGGAAGATAAACTCTACCGCGATCTGGCGTCGTATCCGGCGCTGCGATCGCTCATGAGCGGAACGATCGATGAGTTGTTCACCCGCGATGAGCACCGTGCACTGTGGCGCGCCTGGATCACCGCCCCTGCCGATAGCGACCCGGATAGTTGGGCGACGACCCTCCACGCGCCACTTGATGCAACGGCAAAACACGTGCTGGCATTGCACACACCCCAACCCCAGGCGTATCGGATTGTCAACGACGCACTGGAATGTGCTACAATCCTTCAGCGCGACGTTGCAAAGCGCTGGCTCGTCCAGATCGCGCGCTTGCAGGCAGAGGCGACCAGTGAAGCAGAGCGGGAAATCCTGCTCGACCAGCTGGTGCAGGTCAAACAATTCATCGATATGCTGAGCATCCCACGCCGCAGTTCAGCATACGCTGACCTGCATGCCCTGCATACGCTCTGACAGGTGCGGCACCATGCAATCCGCTGCCGGGTAAAAGAAACATTGCTGGAAGCAGATATGTCATGCACGACAATGGCCGCATATCTTTGCTGTCCGGTCTTCTCAGCGCAACAAACACGAGCACATCATTCTGAGACGCACTGGTAAAGAAGGCAGTGGGTGTCTGCGGAGGTTTCGATGGAAAAACCGAACGAGCCACTTTTGGAAGATGATCTGTTGCTGGACGATCTGGACGATGACATTACCGGCGCATCCCGCGAACCCGAAGAGGAGCCTCAGACGATCACAAGCCTGAATGATCTCCTGGCGATCGGGAAACAACGCGGTTTTGTCACCGAGGGAGAAATTGCGCAACTGCTCGCAGGCAGCGAGGCCGATAGCGACCGCCTGGCGGAGATTCAACAGGCGCTCCAGTCGGCGGGCATTGCCACGCGCGATGAGATGATCGCCGGCGGCGCCGATATTGATGTCCACTTCGAGGAAGAAGGCGATTTTGATGATCTGAGCGTCGAGGGCATTAGCATTAACGACACGGTGCGCATGTATCTGCGCGAGATTGGGCGGGTGCCGCTGCTGACCGCGCGCCAGGAGACCTTGCTGGCGCAGAAGATCGAGATCGGTGAATACCTGGAATCGTACCGGACGCAACTGGCGGCAGACTGGCGCGTTGAGCAGATCGATACGGTTGGCGCGCAAATGTACCAGCGCCTGTGCAAAACCTGGCCCGTGGTCGAGGATGCCATTCGACTGCTCTATGCGATTGTTGAGCAACCGCTTCCCGATCCGTTGACCCCTGGGCGCCTGCGCGATGTCTCCGCCCTTCAGGAGCGCATGACCTTCGAACAGCGTCAGTTGTTCGACAAGCGTCGCAATGAGTTGATCAAACAGCACCGCATGACAGCAGAGCAGTTCGATCAGACTTTCGCGCAGGCGACGATTATCTTCTCGCTTCTGCCCGCTGCCGTTCAGCAACGCTTGGCGACATCAACCGACTGGCCCTCCGTTGAGGAAGTGCAACAGATGTGCGCTGATGTGCGTGATCAACTCTGGCACGACTGGAACCTCGCTATCGAGCAGGGCAAAACGGCGCGTGAGGATCTGACCCAGGCAAACCTGCGTCTGGTCGTGTCGGTAGCGAAGAAGTATATCGGGCGCGGCTTGCAACTCCTCGACCTGATTCAGGAGGGAAATGTCGGCCTGATCCGTGCGGTCGAAAAGTTCGACTACCGTAAAGGGTTCAAGTTCTCGACGTATGCGACCTGGTGGATTCGCCAGGCAATCACCCGCGCAATCGCCGATCAGGCGCGCACCATCCGCATTCCGGTGCATATGGTCGAGACGATCAACCGCCTGATGCGCGAAAGCCGCCGCATGCTCCAGGAGTTGGGGCGCGAACCGACCGACGAGGAGTTGTCGCGCGCACTGGGCATTCCGGTGGATAAAGTTCGTTCGATCCGTAAAACTTCGCTCGAACCGGTCTCGCTCGAAACACCGGTTGGTCAGGAAGAAGACAGCCAACTCGGCGATTTTATCGAGGACTCGAAGGTGCTTGCGCCATCTGATGCCGCCAGCCATCAGATGCTGCGTGAGCAGGTCGAGCAGGTGCTGAATCAGCTTACTGAGCGCGAACGGCGCGTCCTTCAATTGCGTTTCGGTCTCGAAGATGGTCATAGCCGCACCCTCGAAGAAGTCGGCAAGGAATTCGGCGTCACGCGTGAGCGTATTCGCCAGATTGAGGTGAAAGCGCTGCGGAAACTGCGTCACCCTCGCCTTGGCAAGAAACTTCGCGATTATCTCGAATAGAGGGTGTGGCATGTCTCCGCCGCCGGGCGCCTGTCCCGTCGCCGGAAGCCCCATGGTGTGCCAGTGTACGACTTCGAGAAGTTAGACTTCTACGAATTGCTTGGTGTGTCGCGGTCGGCATCGCCCGAAGAGATCAAACGCGCATACCGGCGCGAGATCGCCAGGTATCATCCCGACCGGTTCGTCAATGCCGGTCCCGAAGACCTTGAATATGCACGGCGTCGCAGCCAGTTGCTGACCGAGGCGTATGCGACGCTGAGCAATCCGTCTGCGCGGAGCGCCTACAACCTCGACCGCCGCCGTCAATCTGCCCGGAAATCGTCGCGTCCCACGCCGCCGCCGCCAACCCAACGCGACCATCAGGCGGAACTCTACCAGCAGGCACGCGACCATCTCGAGGCGGGACGGTACGTTCAGGCGATTGCGACGTTGCGCCAGTTGCATCGGATCAATCCGTTCTACCGCGACAGCGCTGAACTGCTGGCGGATGCCGAGTCTCGTTTGCGGAGTCGTGCAACGGAAAAACGTTCTATCGTCTCGCCGGTCACGCCACGGCGCCTGACGCTGGTTGTGGGAGTGGCGACTGTTATCGCGCTGGTCGGCGGCGCGGTCTGGTGGCTGGGAGCGCAGAACGCGCTGCGTTCCGCCGATGCGGGTGTGGTCGCTCCATCCGGCGCGCTGCTATCGCCAGCACCGATTGAGCCAGCGCCAGATACCCCGGCTCTGGCGACGCCGCTGCCAACAGCGCCGCAAGAGCCGACGACCCCTCCCGCGCCTTCGCTGCCACCGGAAACGGCAGGTACACCGCCAACCCAGACAACGCCCGAGCCATCACTCACTCCCACAACACCCCCTCTCCCGCCATCGCCTGAGGCGGAAGGCGCTGTGCTTCTGCGCGACGATACATTCGCCGAAGGGTGGGCAGCAGTGCGCCGCGCGACATGGAGCGTCGGGCCGCGTGATGGACGGTACCGTATCACTGCCGAGGCGCAGGTCGGGGTGATCTGGAGCTATCGCAGCATCTCGGCGAGTGACATTCGCATGACCGTTGATGTTGAAGTCGTCGAAGGCGAAGGAGGGGTCATCCTTCGGTTTCGCAATGAACAGAACTACCTGATCTTCACCGTTGCACCGCAAACGGGGGATTTCCGCCTCGAACAGGTGCGCGACGGAACGCCAACACTGATCGCAAGCGGGATGCGCAGCGATCTGCGCGTTCCCGATGGGCGGTTTCGCCTCGATGCCCGTCTCCGCGGCGACCAGGTCAGGATGAGCGTCAACGGACAGGTCATTGTTGAGGAGGACATTCTTTCTCTTCCAACCACATCACGCTTTGGGCTGGCAGTGGTTGCACGAGAAACACGGAGCGAAGCCTGGTTCGATAATCTCGAAATTCGAGCACTACCCTGATGAAGCGCCTTCCTCCTTGCCCGACTCGCCCCGCCGGTCGTTCGTTGTTTATGCACGGACGCTGGCTCGTTCTGTTGATCGCTGCAATGATCGCCGGCAATTGCGGTTCGGCAAACCACACGCAGATCGCCGTCCTACCGCCGGTCATGGCTGATGGCGAACGTCTGCGCGCCGGAGGACGCGACTTCGAGGTGCGCGGCGTCAACTATATTCGCCCGACCGGCGACGACGAACGCCGGTGCTGGACGCTCCAGTTCGGCGCCGACATCAACTGTCCGTGGCGCATGTCGGTCATCGAAGCCGATTTCGACGCCATGCGCGCGCGCGGGGTCAATACGGTGCGCATCTTCCTCAACTACTATGTCTTCGGTGGCCAGCGCGAAGCCAATGCTTCCTACCAGAAGAGCGACGCGCTGCGGCATCTGGAAGAGTTCATTGCAGCAGCCAATCAACGCGGTCTCTACGTACTGCCGGTGCTGCTCGTCGAGTATCCGCAGGATCAGTTCGGACCGGAGTATTACGAGCGCGCGCTTGAATGGCACGTGCGGCCGCTGGTGCGCCATTTCGCCGCCAGACCTGGCATTCTGGCGTGGGACCTGTTCAACGAACCGGACATCGGCAGCCCGATCGATGAGCGCTGCTGGGATTGGGACAATGGTGATTTTCCGCTTTGCTTCACGCTTGCCGAGGAGCGCCAGCGGTTTGTGCGCGTCGTTCACGACGAGGTGAAGCGCCTTGACCCTGAACGTCTGACGACGGTGGGTATGGCATTTGCAAAGAGTTACTTCGAGCCAGTCGAGGCGGCGATCCGCATGGCGGATGTGGTCGATTTCTATACCTTCCACTACTACGATAACGAGCCTTACGATAGCGGACGCTACCGGCAGCACTGGTACTATGGCGAAGGCTTTCCTGCCGATCTGCAACGCGCCATTGACGAACTCCACGCGCTTGGTCTGCGGAAGCCGGTCGTCGTGACTGAACTCGGATTTCCGACCGGGTCGGATGCCACCCGGACGCTCGACGATCTGCGACGCGACCAGCGGATTGCACTGCAAACCATTCGCAACGCGCGTGGCGCAGGGATTGTGCTCTGGTCGTTCCAATCGTCACCGGAGGAGTTGCTCGGCGATCTGTTTGTACGTTGAAGGGAGTGGATGTGCCCGTCACCCCTGAGCCACCGGCGTGCTTCCGGTCGTTGTTCCACGCGACGCATCTGCCGGAGCAGGCGGTAGCGCCGCAGGTGACGGGCGCCGGGGGAGCGGCGCCGCTGCCAGGGCAGGCGGGGCGTGCCGGAGGTAGGGCGGATGTGCCCGTTACCGTCGGATGCTTGGCGGGCGCCTGGTCGTCGCTCCACACCGCGCCGCTGCCGGGGCAGGCGGTAGCGCCGCAGGTGACGGGCGCCGGGGGGCTACCCTTAACCTCCGGTTCTTATACTAATACTGACTTGCAGTCAGTTAGACAAAATGTTCGAACGTTCGTTATGCAAGGCGCAACGGTCAACGCGCATCGGCAGACATGTCGTGGACGCAGCCTGCGCTTTGGCATCAGCAGCCCCGGCGGGGCTTTCGTGCCCGCAGCGAGGGCTTTCGCCCGCAGCGCCCCGGCAGCATGGTACGAATGACCGCTCATTAGTATCAATTCCTGGTTCTCGGTGCTTTTATGTCTACTTCGTGCATCATCGTTGCCGGCGGTTCAAGTCAGCGTATGGGGAGCGACAAGCGCCGTCTGCGGCTATGGGGCGAGTGCGGCCCGCTGCTGCTGGAGCACATGGCTGCGCGCGCGACCCGCGTCAGCGACGATGTGATCGTCGTTCTGAACGACCCGGAAGCGTGGAGCGGATTGCCGACGCGCCTGGTATGCGACGAGGTGGAACAGGGTGGACCGCTCGCCGGGATTGCTGCGGGTCTGGCGGCGTGCCATCACGAATATGCGCTGGTGCTGGCGTGCGACATACCGCTGGTGCAGGAGGCGCTGATAAATGCGCTCCTGACGTATCCGCGCCCGTATGATGCGCTGATGCCGCTCCGTCCCGACAACGGCGCGCGCGCGCCGCGCAATCGGTTGGCGGCAGAACCGCTGCTGGCAGTCTACCGGCGCACGTGCCTCCCCACAATCCGCGCCTGCCTCGCGCGCGGCGCGCGCGCGCTCGTGGATCCGCTGGAGTTGCTTGATACCCGTTACCTCACGCCAGATGTCTGGCGCCAGTACGATCCGCAGGGGTTGTCATTCGTCAATGTCAATCGGCCAGATGACGTGGCACGGGTAAAGACGATCATCACCGCCGACAATCGAGGGCGATGATGCAGACCATGACGCGCTTTCGTGTGGTGATGTCGGTCGCTTGCGCCTTCATCGGGGTGATCGGCGCGCTGGCGCTGCTCTGGATGACACGGCGCGAGCCGCTTACGCTGCCGCCGCTGGTCTATCTCGACGCGCTGGGGGCATTCTTTGTCTTTGCCACGTGGGGCGGATTGGCGCTCTGGTCGGCGCTGCGCACGCCAGCAGAACAGGGATGGCGCTTCTGGCTGACGGCGCTGTTGCTGACGGTCGCGTTTGTCACCTCGTTAACGCCGGTGATTATCGCGGTCTATGTGCTGCTGGCGCTGATACCCGTGCTGCCGGTGCGTCGCAGCGAACTGTTGGTTGCGCCCGGCAGCGCCATCGTCCCTCTGCTGGCGGCAGCGGCGCTGGCAATCGGGTATGGCATGCTGGCATTGCGCGGCGCCGGACACGTCGATGCGCCGCTGGCCGGCGCCGCACTCGACTCGTTCGCCTTCTGGTGTGTCCTGCTGTCGGCTGCGATTCCGCTTCTCCCATTCGTTGCATCGTTGGGAGATTTGGGATTTGAGAAAATATTCCGCTATCCATGGACCCGCCCGACGCCCCAGGTCGCGGGCCACGACATGCGACGCCCGCCTGCGCGGACTGGCGCGGGTGATACCGGATCATGTTCGCCAGCACCAATCGGAGGGGACCTGTTCGCTTATGCCTGGCTTTACCCGCTGATGCGGCTGTATACCCTCAGTCCCTGGAATGAAGGATGGTCGTTTGCGACGCTGACGCTTGGCGGCGGCGCAATGCTCTGGCTGACGCTCGGCGCCCTGACGACAACGACACGCCTCCAGCGCGCAGAGCGCAATCGGCGTCGATTACTGGCAATCGGACTGGCAGGCATTGGCCTGAGTAGCGGCGCCGGTCTGGCAGCGGGATGTTACGCCGTACTGGTCTATCTGCTGTTGATCGTGACCGCAGATACCGGACCGGAGACAAAATCGAAGATCAGTGTCTGGGGCTTACCGCCGTCAACGCCATTCTGGCTCCTCTCTGGAGCGATTCCGCTGACTGCACCGTTCATCGCTACCTGGATGATCGTCGGAGCGGGCGCAGCCGGCGGCGTTACCATACTGACCGCCGTCGCCTGGCTGACAATGCTGGTCGGGGCGCTGCCGTTCGTGATCGACCCGCCTGCCGCCGTGTCGCATCGCCGGTGGATCGGCGGCGCCCTCAGCCTCGCGCTCGGCATTGCGTCGCCGCTGATAGTACGCTTCCTCATTCAGCCGGTGATCGAGCAGTTGCAGGGTGGGTTGAGCGTCTACGGCGACGTCAATGTCTGGCCCTGGGTCGGGCTGGCGATGGTCAACTCGGCGCGCACCGGCATTACGGCGCTGCCGACCATTGGCGCTGCGGGGCTGATGGTTGTGCTGAGCGCACTGGTCTACCTGCTATCCCGGTTGCTACGCCCGAGACCAGTGATCGACGCTTCCGCTCCTGCCTCAACCGCATACGACGATCTGCTGAACGATCTGCGCCGCGCTGTCCCCTGGCTGGGCGAAGCGGCAACGAAAGCGCCGGAGCATGACGATCACTGAGTTGCTATCGTTTCTGGGTCTGGCGTGGTCGCGGCTGCTCCTCTTCCCCGGCGGCGTGTGCCTGCTCATCGCTGTGTGGCTCGCGGAAGTATTCGAGCAACGGCGCATGTTGCACGGATTCGTTTCCCTTCCAACTTCCTGGCTCACCTCGCCACGCGCTACGAGCGCTGTCGCGCTGCCGTGGCTCGGCGTGGCGCTCCTGCCGCTTCCCGGCGCAGTGGCGCTATCGCGTCCCATCGACCTGGCTGTCCTCATCGCATTGCTGGAGTGGCCTCGCTTGCTGGCAATCGCCGCCGATCTGCAGGGAGGCGACCGCTGGCGAGGCGTACAGCGACTGGCAGCGGCGCTGAATGGCTATCCACCGTTGATCCTTGCTGCTCTTCTGGCGTCGATGGGAACAGGCACATTGGAGGTTGCAGGGCTGCTGCGCATCCCCGATAACGGCGCTCCTCTCCAGCAAACGGCGTGGTTCTGGCTCGGCGCGGGAGCGTTGATCCTTGCATTGCCGCCGTTGCTCGAAATCGGACCATTCGCACTCGACGCACCCGACGACCTGCGCCCTGGCATGCGTTTGCGGAAGTTGGGGATCATCCTGATTGCGGCACTGCCGGGTATCGCGTCGTTGACCCGCGACGGCACAGATGACTGGTGGCGCATTGCATTGCCGCCGCTGGCGCTTGGGGGGTCCTTGTGGGTCTTGCATCGCAGCACCCGGCATCAGTCAGCGCGACGATGGGCACAGATCTACCTGGGATACGATCTGCTCCTGCTGCTAGCACTGCTGACAGCCGGGCTACTCGCGTTGCAGGCGCGCCTGGCGTAGCAGGGAGACGCTGAATGACGGACGCGCTCTGACGCCAGAACACCCGCAGGTTAACGCGAAGACGCAAAGCCGCCTAATTCCAAACTCTGCGGCTTTGCGCCTTTGCGTCCGTCTTCTTGCGAAAACCGCTAAATAATCAACGTCGTCGCGTGCTGGATATCCGGTTCTTCGCACAGGCGCGCTATAACATGCGGCGGCACCGGATCATCGAGACGCAGGACCATCATTGCCTGTTCACGCGGCGCCAGTCGTCCCACGTCCATACTGGCAATGTTGACGTCCGCCTCGCCGAGGAGCGTGCCGACCTTCCCGATCATGCCGGGGCGGTCGCGGTGGTAGGTAAACAACATCGGACCGGCGGGCACGAACGTGACCCAGAAGCCGTCGGCTTCGACGACGTGTGGTTCGCCACGCAGGATCGTTCCGGCAAACTCGCGCGAGCCATCGCTCGTTTGCGCGCGAACCACCAGCAACCCTGAGAAATTTCCTGCATCTTCGGTCGAAAACTCGGTCAATTTCAATCCCAGTTCGCGTGCCAGGATCGGAGCATTCACCGGCGTCACCCGCTCTTCGCGGGTGCCGGCGAGCAGCCCCTGGAGCACCGCCAAGCGCACCGGCGTGGTATCGACCGTTGCCAGTTCACCGCGATACTCAATCTCGAAATTATGCACCGGATCGCGGACCAAGCCGGCGCAGAGCGCGCCGAGTCGCCGACCCAGATCAACGTAGGGGGCGACGAGGCCGCGATGTTCAGGTGGGATGTAGGGTGCATTCACCGCATAGTGCGGCGATCCGCCAGCCAGCGCCACCAGGACCCCTTCGGCGACATCGACGCCGGTGAGCGCCTGCGCTTCGACGGTGGAAGCGCCCAGATGCGGCAAGGTAATCACGTGCGGATGGCCGATGATCGGATTGTTGAGCGGCGGTTCGGTCGAGTACGTATCAAGCGCAGCGCCGGCAAGATGACCGCTGTTGATCGCCTCGAGCAGGGCTGTTTCGTCCACCACGCCGCCGCGCGCTGCATTGATGAGATATGCGCCGCGTTTCATCTGCGCCAGACGCGCTGCATTGATCAGGTTGCGAGTAGCATCAATCAGCGGCACGTGGAGCGACACAATATCCGCCTGTGTCAGCACCTCTTCGAGCGGCGCGAGGGTCACGCCGAGTTGTGCCGCGCGTTCGGTCGAAACAACCGGATCATAGGCGACGACATGCATTTCCAGCCCACGCGCGCGGCGCGCCACTTCTGCGCCGATCCGCCCCAACCCGATCAAGCCCAGCGTCTTGCCGCGCACTTCAAAGCCCATGAACCGGTTGCGTTCCCACTTTCCCGCCACAACCGAGCCGTGCGCTTGCGGGATACGGCGCGCCAGGCTCAGAATCAAGCCGATGGTCAGTTCCGCCACGGCGACGCTGTTTGATGCCGGCGCATTGACCACCACAATCCCCTGGCGCGTGGCGGCATCGAGGTCGATATTGTCCACCCCGGTTCCGGCGCGCCCCACAACGCGCAGACGGGTTCCCGCTGCGAGGACCTCGGCGGTGACTTTCGTGGCGCTGCGGACGATCAGGGCGTCGTATTCGGGAAGGATAGCGATCAGACCGGCTTTGTCGAGATCGGTGCGAACATCGACGTGCGCAGCGGCGCGGAGCCGGGCAAGCCCTTCCTCGGCAATCGGCTCAGTGACAAGAATACGGTCCATTGGCGCTGTCCACGCTCCCTGGAGGCATATAGACGAGATAACCGACTCGGCGATGAGGACGTCGCTGCGCTGCAACGAGATGATATTATAGCACACACGCTGCGGCGTATTATGTCTTTGCAGCGCATCGGCGCTGCAACCTCCAGGCATCGGCAGCGCGTTGTGGCAGCGGTCTGCGGGCGCCGTTCAACATTCAGCACGTCGCGCTCAACTCCCCATACTCCGCTCGATTACGGTACAATGTGATCGAGTGGTAATTAGCGCCTGTTTGGAAAAGGTCGTGGGGTAGGCGAAGGCAATGCCTTCGCTTATTTAGCCGCACGTCACGTGGCGATTTTTCGGATAGTCGCTCAGAGAAGGGAAACACATTCATGCACCTGCGGTTTGCTCTGTTGATTGTCGCGCTGCTCATGAGTGCGTGTACGGTTCCATCCTCATCGAATCCGACGCCGACGCTGGCGCCGGGCGCTGAGGAATTGCTTGGCGCACCGACGGCAACGCCGGCGCCGGCGCCGACGACAGCACCGGGAGCCACTGCTGCGCCAACGGCGGCGCCCGCGCAGTCTGCCGCGCGCTATGAAAAGGCGCGTTGTGAGTTTCCACCGCCTGGCGGCGTTTCGGTCGAATGCGGCTGGCTGACCGTTCCCGAAAATCGCGCGACGCTCGATAACGGCAGAGAGGTGCGGCTCCACGTCGCTATTTTTCGCAGTACGCGCCCTGATCCGCCGTCTGATCCGATCGTCTATCTCGAAGGCGGTCCCGGCGTCGATGCGCTGGAACGCCTGCCGCTGGTGTTCGATATCTGGTTTCGACCGTTCCTTGCGAACCGCGACTTTATCATGTTCGATCAGCGCGGCACCGGCTATTCAACACCGTCGCTGGCGTGTCCTGAGCTGACGAAACTCAGTTTCGATGTGCTGCCTATGGATATTCGCGCCGCCGAGAGTTCGCGCCTCTGGCAAAAAGCAGCCCTCATGTGCCGTGAACGCCTGGTTGCGGAAGGCATCGATCTGGCGCAGTACAATACGCTGACCAACGCCGCCGATCTGGAGGACCTGCGACTGGCGCTTGGCTATGAGCAGTGGAACCTGATCGGCAGTTCGTATGGCACGCGCCTCGCGCTTACTGCCATGCGCGAGTATCCGCAGGGCATTCGCAGCGTGGTGCTCGACTCGACCCGCCCGCCGCAGATCAATGAGTCACAGACGCCGGCTGACGCCGAGCGCGCGTTTCAGACGTTGTTCCGCGGCTGCGCCGCCGATCCTGAGTGCAATGCGGCGTATCCTGACCTCGAGCGGGTATTCTACGATCTGGTGGCGAAACTTAACACGCAGCCGGTAACACTCCCTGGCGTTGATCCGTTCACCGGGCGCACCTATCAGGTGTTAATCAACGGCGATACGATGATTAGCACGCTGTTCCAGGCGATGTATTCGACCGAAATCATCCCGCTGCTGCCGCGCGCGATCTATGACGCGGCGCAGAAGAATATCTTTGATCTGTGGGTGCGCCTGATTATGAACAATGTCTCGCAGAGCGACTATTTCAGTTATGGGGTGATGTATTCGGCGCGCTGCTATGATGAGATTCTCTTCGAGACGCGCGAGGCGATGGTGAAGGCGGATGAACCCTTCCCGCATCAGCAGGATGTGTTCGATATGGCGTCGTTCTGGGACATCTGCGATGCCTGGGGCGTCGGCGTGGCGCCACCGGTCGAGAATCAGCCGGTGCGCAGTGACATTCCTGCGCTTATCCTTGCCGGAACCTACGACCCGGCGACGCCGCCGGATGATGGCAAAGAAGCAGCAACGACGCTGCGCAACGGTTTCTTCTTCGAGTTCCCCTCCTCCGGGCATGGCGTCGTTCTCGATGGCGGCTGCCCGTTGAGCATGACGCTGGCATTCCTCGACAATCCGCAGCGCCAGCCGGACGCAGCATGTATGGCGCAGTTGGGCGCGCCGGCGTTCGATGTCGAGGGTGCAGCGGTACGCATGATCCCGTTCCGCGACACCGACCAGGGGATTGCCGGCGTGATACCGCAGGGATGGACGAATTTCGGCAGAGGGGTTTATGGTCGCCCGTCGGGCGATGTGGCCATCGTCCAGGCGCTGACGCCGGTTTCGGCGCTCGAAGTGCTGGTGGGGTTGAGTCGCCAGTTTAATCTCGATAGTGAGCCGGAAGCGGCGGGCGAGTACGTCGGTGAGCGGTATACCTGGCAACTCTATACCGCGACGATCCGCGGTCAACCGACCGACATTGCGCTGGCGGAGGTAGGCGGTCGCGCACTGCTGGTGCTGATGATCAGCGATCCGGGCAACCGGGATGAGTTCTATGAGCAGGTGTTCCTGCCGGTGCTCGATGCGCTGCGGGTGATTTCGTAGCCCCCCGTAGTGACCGCCGCCGGTTGCGCCGCACCCGCCGCACCCGCCGCGCCGCGCGACGACCTTGAGTCCGCCTGTCGCCTGTTGGTGACGGTCACTTCCGCCAACTTCCGCCACACCTCACTCATACCGCAGCGCTTCGATCGGCAGGAGGAGCGCCGCGCGCCGCGCGGGGTAGTAGCCAAACCCGACGCCAATGGCGCATGCGAACACCAGCGCCAGAATGACAGCAATCCATGAGATCGATACGGCTAGCCCGGCAGCCATGCCGATGAGCGCCACGAGTCCGATAGCGCCAGTGACGCCGATGAGACTGCCCACCACGCTGATGGCGACTGCCTCCAGCACAAACTGGCTCAGCACATCGCCGTCGGTGGCGCCGAGCGCCTTGCGCACCCCAATTTCGCGGGTGCGCTCGGTGACCGCCACCAGCATAATGTTCATAATGCCGATGCCGCCAACCACCAGGCTGATGCCTGCCACCAGCGCGATAAACCCGGTGATGGCGCCGTTAATGCCCGCCAGCACGCCAAGCGCCTGCGTCGGCAGGTTCAGCCGGAAATCGTCAATCGCGCCATCGGGCACGTTGCGCGTGGCGCGCAGCGTTGCAGTCACCAGCGCCTCGCCTCGCTCGACCAGGCGCTCACTCTGCAAACTGAGCAGAATACTGCTCATCTGCAACCCGCGGCCCGGAAGGTCCTGGCTGCCGGCGATCCGCAGCCGCGCCGTGCTGACCGGCGTCAGAATGCGCTGATCGGACGAGAAGGGACCGCCGAGCTGCCGCAGTACGCCGATGACCTGAAGCGGCTGGCCGTTGACCTCGATGGTTTTTCCGACGGCATCCTTCACGTTCTCTTTGCCAAAAAGGTCTTCGGCGACCAGCGCGCCAAGCACGGCGACCCGCGCCGCCTGCCGCTCGTCGTCGTCGTTCAGGAACCGACCATACTGCACCGGTACGGTCTGCACCAGCTGGTAATCCTTCGTTGTGCCCACAACCGTGGGGTTGGCGGCGGAACTGCCGAAACGCGCCTGCACGCGCAGCGACACTTCGGGCACGATCGTGCGGAAGACGTCCGGGTGGCGCGCCACCAGTTGCTCAAGTGCGCGGTAATCCTGGATCGACAGCAGACCATAGCCAGGAACATCACGCGCGCCACGCGCCTGTGGGTCGCCAGGGAGCACGGCGATCCGGCGAGTGCCCAGATCGACGAACCGCTCGAAGACTTGGCTCTGTAACGCATTGCCGAGCGACAGGACGGCGACCAGCGTGGCGGAGCCGATGATGATCCCCAGCATCGTCAGCAGCGAGCGAAACTTGTTTGCCCGCAGACTGTCAATTGCCATGAGTACAAGTTCTTTGAACACGGACGTTTACTCCTGTTCTTTTCTGACCACCGGCACTGCGACCGGTTCCTTCTCGAGAACCGGCAGTTCCAGTTCTTCTGCTGGCAGAGCGACGTGATAGTACTCCTGCAGAATGTTCTCGGCAATCCGCCCGTCGCGCAGCCCGATGACGCGATCCATCTGCTTGCCGATCTCCGGGTCGTGCGTCACAATGACGATGGTGATGCCCTGCTCGCGGTTCAACTGCCGGAAGAGCGCCATGATCTCGGCGCCGGTACGCGTGTCGAGCGCGCCGGTTGGCTCGTCGGCAAGCACCATTGCCGGGTTGCTGACCAGCGCGCGGGCAATGGCGACACGCTGCTTCTGACCGCCAGACAGTTCGTTTGGACGGTTGTACAGTTTCGCGCCCAACCCCACCGCTTCCAGCGCCTGACGGGCGCGCTCTTCACGCTCACGCGCACTAATGCGTCCGTAGATGAGCGGCAGTTCCACATTCTTCAAGGCTGTCAGCCGTGGCAGCAGGTTGAAGTTCTGGAAGACGAACCCCAGTTTCTGGTTGCGCACCCGCGCCTGCTGCGCGCGATCCAGTTTACTCACATCCTGCCCGTCGAGCCAGTAGGAACCCGAGGTCGGCACATCGAGCAGTCCCAGGATCGTCATCAACGTGCTTTTGCCGCTGCCCGATGGACCCATAATGGCGACCATCTCGCCGCGATGAATTTCGAGCGATACGTCGTCGAGGGCGAGGAAGCGATTGCCGCCGGTGACAAATTCCTTCGTCACATGCTCGACGCGCACCACCGGTTCGGTCACATAGTCGAAGGCTTCAGTGGGAGTGATATATTCGGTTTCAGGATGCATGGCTATGTATCTCCTCTCTCCTCCCGCAGAAGCCAAACCTGCGGGAGGTCACGGTGGTGTACGATGTTATCGGGCGCCAGGCAGCAGCACCTGCTGCCCTTCCTGCAATCCGCTCACAATTTCGACCCGGTCGCCAGCGCGGATGCCAACCTCGACCGGCTGCGCCACCAGGGTGGTGCGCCCGTTGTTGGTGACAATCACATCCACGACCGTCACGCCATTCTCTTCACGGATCGCCTGAACCGGAACACTGAGCGCGTTGTCGCGCTTCGCCGTGATAATCGTGGCGCTTGCCGTCATGCCGGAGCGCACTTGACGCTCGCCAGGGGTCACTTCGAGTTCCACCTCATACGCGGTGACGTTGCGTTCGTTGGTCGCCTGCGGCGCGATACGCTGCACCACGCCGGTCAGCGGCGGCGGACCGAGGGCATCGATCAGGACTTCGACCTCCTGACCGGGCGCAACACGCGCCACATCCACTTCATCGACGGTCACAGTGACGTTGAACCGGCTTACGTCGATCAGCGTCAGCACAGGGTTCTGACCGGCCTGCTCGCCAGGCGCTACAGTGATGCGCGCCACCACGCCGGTGAACGGCGCTTTCAGGGTGGCATCGTCGAGCCGGATCTGCGCCAGGTCGAGCTGCGCCTGCGCCTGCGCCACCCGCGCCTGTGCACGTGCGAGGTCGGTCGCGCGCGGATCGGCGGTCAGGCGCGCGAGGTTGGCTTCGGCGGCGGTAAGGTTTGCCTGCTGCGCTGCAAGTGCGCCCTGGCGCTGCTCACCGAGCAAACGGGCAAGATCGGCTTCCGCCTGTGCCAGCGCCGCGCGCGCGGCAGCGATCCGGTCCGGGTTAGGGTTGAGCAAGGCGTCGAGGTTCGCCTGCGCGGTTGCAACGCGCGCTTCGGCTTCCGCCAAACCGGTGATCTCGTTCTGGCGCGCCGTCTCATAGGCAATGCGCGCCTGGTTGAGCGCCAATTCCGCATCCTGCATGGCGCGCTCCGCCTGAGCAAATGCATCGGCATAGGCGCGTTTTCCTGCATCGGTAAGCGGCGCGCCGGTCAGCGGGTCCTTGCCGTCCGCCTCGACGCGCGCCAGATTGTCGCGCGCAGCGGCGAATGCGGTCTGGGCGTCGCGCAGACGATTGGCGCGCTCGGACACCTGGCGTTCGGCGTCGAGTTTGGCGGCGGAGAGCGCGCTGCGCTGCCGCTCCAGCGCTGACTGCGCTTCGGTAAGCGCCGCACGCGCAGCGGTCAATTGATCGTTATTTGGCGCGCCCTGCAACGCATTCAGACGCGCGCGCGCCTCTTCGATACGAGCGCGCGCAGCGGCGATGTCGGCGCTCGTCACACTGCCGGTGGTCTGCGTCAACGCGCCGCGCGCGGCTTCGACCTGCGCACGCGCCTGAGCGATTTCTTCTGGCGTTGCGCCTTCTCGCAACTGTTGCAAATCAGCTTCCGCCTGCGCCAGCGCCGCGCGCGCCGACGCGACCTGCGCCTCGGCTTCGCGGCTGTCGAGACGGATCAGCGGCGCGCCAGCCTGCACCAGATCGCCTTCGGCGACCAGGATTTCGGCGACACGACCAGGGATGGCGAAGCCAAGCGCCGCTTCCTGGCGCGGCTCGATGCGACCGGTGGCGCTGATGCCGGCAATGAGCGTCTCACGGGTGACAGACACCGGCGCGCCGCCCTGAAGCGGATCGGCGCCGCCGCCCGCCAGACGCGGCACAACCAGGGTGGCAATCACGGCAATAATCAACACTGCGGCGATGATCACCGGCAGTGATGGACGCGGAACTCGTAAGCCAGGTTTCGCCTGCGGAACAGAAGTCACGGGTCTCTTCTCCTTTTTGAACAACATTCAATCATGCCCTTCTGCAAGAACCGCAGAAAGGACTTCAGAAAACGGCGGTATTCGATCTAACGGGCGGCAGTGCCGTAGAGGAACAGATCCACCAGCGTCTCAGCAGAGAAATGATCGGTCGAGATCGCCTGATACATATCGCTGCGCTCAGATATGACCGGCGCCGTCTGGCGCTGGAACCCCTCCATCAAGCCAAGAAACAGCATCGCCAGATCGCCGGCGTTGTGTCCTTGCAGTTCGCCGCTGGCAAGCCCCTGTTGCATCACATCGCGCAATGGGTCGACCATGTAGCGCTTGAACGCCTCAGCCAGGCGACGCTGACGTTCCGGACTCAGATGTTCACGCGCCTGATGCCGCATCATGCGCGTATCGCTGTTCGGCTCGTGGAGCAACACCTGCGCCAACCCAATGAGACGACCGCGCGTATCAGGCTGATCGGCGATGGCGCGCCGCATCGTTGCGTGCATTTCTGCCAGCATATGGATCGCAACCAGCACAAACAACTCTTCCTTATCGGAAAAGTGGTAGTACAGCGTCGGCTTGGTTACATCGGCGGCCTGCACAATGTCGTTGATCGACACTGCGCTGTAGCCGCGCTGCATGAACAGGCGCGTCGCCGTCATCAAAATGCGTGCTGCCGTCGGACCGTATGCTGGTTCATTGATACTATCTTGCATGGATCATTGATTGCGCTCTTCAAAGTGAATACGGTGTGCGCACTCCTTTCCGCCTCTATTCTACCACTCTACCGAACGGTCAGGAATAGTCTACCATAGTCGCACAGGTTTTGTCAATAGTCTGCAATGGATTAATTGCAGGCGCTGTGCGACGGCAGGGCGCACGGTCGGAAAGCAGGCGCAGGCGTGTGCGAGCGTGGAAGCAGGCGACAACCGAAAGAGGGCGTCGAGACGCAACCCGGTCGCATCCCAAACGCCCTCCCCAAGAAAAGAGCCTGTTATGCACTTCAGAGATACACGTGGTATGATTTCAGTATGACACGTAAACCCTATCCAAGCGATGTGAGCGACGAGGAGCGGGCCTTCGTCGCTCCCTCCCTGACCTTCATGACCGAAGACGCCCCGCAGCGCGACCACTCGCTGCGCCCCCCCTTTCCCCCCCCTGCGGGGGGGCAGGGGGGGCGGCAAGGTCCACGTGGCTGAAGCGGTTCATTACCTTTATGCTCGAAAGTACATAACAGGCTCTAACCCTCATCCTGCTCGCGCTGCGGAATAAGCACGTCCCACCAGACGCGCCCGGTGCGCTTCTGCATGAGATCGACGTGGATGTGCTTCAGTTCGGTGTATGCCATCAAGCCGTAGATGCCGTGCTCGCGCCCGATGCCGCTTTGCTTGTAGCCGCCAAACGGCGCACGCGGCAGAATGATGTGATGGTCGTTGATCCAGACCGTGCCGGTGCGGATGCGCTTGGCGACCTCAATCGCGCCCTGAAGATCACGCGACCAGACGGCGGCGCCCAGCCCGTAGCGGCTGGCGTTCGCCAGTTCGATCGCTTCCGTCACCGTGCGGTAGGGAATGACCGACAGCACCGGACCGAAGATCTCCTCCTGCGCCAGGCGCGTGCCATTCTGCACTCCGGTAAAAATCGTCGGTTCGATGAACGGACCACGCTCGAAGCCGGGGACGCGCGCGCGTTTGCCGCCGGTCACCAGGCGAGCGCCTTCGTGCTTGCCAACGTCAATGTACTCCTCAACAACCCGGCACTGCGCCTCGGAAACGAGCGGACCCAGGTCGGTTTCCAGATCGAGCGGATCGCCGATCCGCAGCGAGCGGGCGCGGGTCACCAGACGCTCGATGAACTCGTCATGCAGGCTTTCCGGCACCAGACAGCGCGTTCCCGCCTCGCAACTCTGCCCGCCGTTGAAGAAGACGCCGAAGAGCACGCCATCGGTGGCAAGTTCGAGATCGGCGTCGGGCATCACCAGGCTTGGCGACTTGCCGCCGAGTTCGAGGGTCAGACGCTTGATCGTGTCGCTCGCCAGCCGCATGATGTGCCGCCCGGTTTCGGTCGATCCGGTGAACGAGACCTTGTCCACGCCGGGATGCCGTGCCAGCGCATCGCCGACTTCCGCTCCCGGACCGGTCACCACATTCAGCACGCCGCGCGGCAGCAACCCCGACTCGTGGATCAACCGCGTCAGCATCAGCGCCGTCAGCGGCGTGTAAGACGCCGGTTTGAGCACCACGGTATTCCCCGCCGCCAGCGCTGGCGCGATCTTCCAGATCGTCATCAGCAGCGGATAGTTCCACGGCACAATTTGCCCGCACACGCCAATCGGCTCGCGCCAGACAAAGTTCCAGCTTACCGAGGGAATATCCGTCCAGGGCAGCGCCTCATACGGGTGGATCGTCGCCAGTTCGGCGAACACGCGCAGGTGCTCGACCGACCAGGGAATATCGACGAAGGTGGTTTTGCGCAGCGGTGCGCCAAGGTTGCGCGACTCTAGTTCGGCGAATTCGGCAGTGTGCTCTTCGATCAGATCAGCAATCGCATTGAGAATGCGGGCGCGTTCGTGGCCAGGGGTGTGGGGCCAGGGGCCGCGATCGAACGCTTCGCGCGCCGCCGCCACCGCACGATCAACGTCGGCTGCCGAGCCGCGCGCAACATACGCCATGGTCCGACCGAGAGCCGGTTCGTTGACCGGCATCAGACCGCCTTCGGCATCGCTCCAGTTGCCGTCGATATACAACCCATAACATGGGAGATCGTCGTTGGTGTGGTCGTCCATGACCGTCCTCCTCGAAGTATGTACACTTCATGCCGCTTTGCGTCATCATACCATGACATGGTACAGTGCGGCAATCATGGAATGGAGCGAAGGCGACGATCATCTCTGCGACGGAACGTCCAGGGTGCATCCACAGGCCAGGGACAGCGTCACCGGCGCCTGAAGGGTCACGGGGAGATGAGCGGGACGAAAGAGGAGCGCCGTACCGCTGCGCGGATCGACAACCACAACGTCGAGCACGCCATGTTCCAGGTAGAACGGCGCACCGTCAGGTCCCAGGTCTTTGTCTTCATAGCCAGGACCGAGGATTTCGACCACTGCAACGGGAACCACGTCCAGCGCCTCGTCGCTGTCCGGCGGCTCCTCACAAAAGATGGCGAGGTCCGGTCGCTTGATCGACCGTTCGGGGTCGGGGAAACGGATGAGCACATCAGCAAGCGTGAAACAGGCGCAACCGGTCGCATCGCATTGCGACGGGCGAACCGAGCGCTCGATCCGTTGCAGCATTTTTTGATGCCGGCTCGACGGCGCGGCTTCCCAGGAGGTTCGCCCACGCACATATTCCAGCCGCACCGGTGCGCCGCTGGCATCGGTTTGCAGGATCAGTTCCTCAATGGACATTGTTGAGGCTGCCATAACGGCTCTCCATGGGCCTCCTCTCTTCTGATACAATATCCGACGGAACAAAGAGAGTCAAGACGCTTGCCCAAGCCGGGTGCAGTCTCATGTCATCACCGGCAGATCCATGGGGATCAGCATCTCCGCCAGCCACGTCGCGCTCAAACCCGCACCGTGGCGTCGTCCCGCGCAGTTGGGTTGAAATGAAAGGATGGCTCTATGCAAGCGCAAGTGATGGCGCTGCGGGGATGGCTGGCAGTGCTGGCTTCCCTGATCCTGGCATCGTGCGGGTTGCTCGCGCCGCCGTCGCCAACCCCAACGCTGGAGCCGCGCGTGTTGCGCGTGTATACCGTGCGCGACCCGACCATCGAGGGGGTGATCGAGATCGTTAGCCGCGAGTTTCGCCGTCGCTATCCCGAAGTACAGATCGAACTCATCGACGGGAGCGGCGACTACAGCGAGTTGCAAGGCAGCGCCGCCGCAGGCAACGTTCCCGATGTGGTCTGGTTGATCGACATGCAGGCCGAGTCGCTGGTCGAGGCCAATCTCATTATCGATCTGGAAGAATTTGCCAGAGGCGACAGCAGCATCAACCTGGCTGACGTGCATCCGATGGCGCTGGAACTCGGACGATCCCGCAACCGCCCTGGTCTGTACATGATTCCGGTGTCGCTCGAAACCATTCAGATGTACTACAACCGTTCGCTGTGGGAACGATCCGGCGCGCCGCTGCCGAGCGATGCCTGGACGTGGGACGATCTGATCGCTGCATGCAAGCGGCTGCAAGAAGCTTCTCCAGGGGTTGACTGCCTGAGTTTCACGAATGCCAGCCTGAACGGGTACGCCTGGTGGGTCTACTGGCTGCCGTGGGTGCGCGGCGCCGGCGGCGATGCGCTCAGCGCCGATGACGCCCAATCGACGTTGAGTTCACCCGAATCGCTCAAAGGGTTGCAGGAATACGTCGATCTCTGGCTCACACACAAGATTGCTGCACAATCCGCTTCGGGCAGCGGCGATTGCTTCGTGGAACAGAAGTGCGCGGCGTTCTTCTCGTTTGCCGGCGTTGCACAGCGGTATCGCGATCAGATCGGCGACCGCTTCGCCTGGGATGTGCAACTGGTCCCGCAGCACCCCGCAGGACGATTCACCGGCATCGGGACGTATGGTTTCGCCGTCACGCGCGCCTCGCGCGACCCGCACCTGGCATGGGATTTTGTGAAGATCTTCATCGCCCCGGAAACGCAACGCGCACTCGCCACAGCATATCTGGGCACGCCGGCGCTTCTGTCACTGAGTGACGATCCGGCGCTCACGCAACTGCCCCCGCCACCCGCAAACATGCGCGCGTTCATTGTTGGACGTGAGGCGGGCATTGCGCCGCCACGCTATCCGGTGGCCTGCGGCAGCGTCTACCAGGGACCGGTGGCATCCGCTATCGACGATGCGCTCGACGCCGCAGTGCGCGGGGTGGTGTC
>CALGYB010000125.1 GCA_937935075.1 uncultured Roseiflexus sp.
GACGATCCACTGGCGCAGCGCGTGCGGCAGATGGAAGAGTAAGGCGTCTGATGCCGCAACACCTCAAAGAGGGCGCGGGCGCTGGACTACGAGCCTATCCGAAAAATCGCCGCCTGAAGTGCGACCGGGCAGGCGCAGGCAATGCCTGCGCCTGCCCAACCATCTTTTCCAGATAGGCGCTTGCGGACCGAACATTCGTATTTCGCCAGCCTGCGGGAGGGGCATCCAACGTTATGATGGGCGCTCGGTCGCCAGGATTTGATCGACCACTTCCGCCATATCGGTGCCAATGATGTCGGGGCGTGGCATGAGCGGATCGAGCACCATGCCCGGACGCGCAAGGAAGGCGATGGCGCACCCGGCGCGCGATGCTCCGGCAATATCCCAGGCGTGCGCCGCCACCATACGGATGCGCCCAATCGGCACATTGAGGCGAACTGCGGCATATTCGTAGGGTTCCGGCGCCGGTTTCAAACGCCGCACGATGTCGGCGGAAAAGATATTCTCAAAGAAATGAGCAAGACCCGCATTGCTCAACTGCATCATCGCCACTTCCTCGGTCGAGTTCGTCAAGGCCGCAAGCCGCAAACCGGCTGAGCGCAGACGCTCCAGCGCCGCCGGAACATCGGCGTGGGGGGGCAAGGTGCGCATGCCATCGAGCACGGCGGTGCAGTCATCCGCCGACAGCGGCGTTCCATACCGCGCAGCCGTCATTTCCAGCGCCGTCGTCCAGATCTTCGTAAAGTTCACATACTCTCCGGTAATGGTGGTCACAAACGCCGACTGAAGCGCCTGGTTGAACCATGCCTGGCGCGCGCTTGCAGCTCCGAACATCCGCGTAAACAGCGGATCGAGCGCGCGCATGTCCAACAACGTCTCGTTCACATCGAACACGATCACTCGCGGCATCATTCCCTCCTATGATTTTTCCACACACAACGAACCTGAAGCCTCGATATTCACCGATAAGCACAGACGACCACGGCGGACACAATGCGTTCTATGGCGCTATGAACCTGACAAACGAACGGTGCGGAGCAGTGGTGCAGCCTCAGTTTGCGGATAACCGGTCAGCGAGCATCTCCAACCAGGCGACGAATTGCCGGCAATTGGCGGCGACCTGACTTCAGACAACCGGATAGCGTGCAATCAGGCGTTCAATCCGCTCTTCGTCGATCTCGAAACCGTAGCGATTTCTCACAACGTGGCGCAACGCCAGGAATTCGCGCAGACCATCAATGCTGTCGCCGGACAGGACGGCGGGACGGTCGCCCCAGGCTACGCCCATACGATCAAGCAACCGCCGATGCTGGTCGAAGCCGCGCTCCGACTCGCTCAGCGCATCGCCTGGCGGCGCGCCATTCAGTTCTGCGGCTACCGTCTGAAAAATGCGCTCGCAACCGGTGTAGAAGTTATGCAACTCGAGCGCGAGATTTTCGTAGAACAGCCTGGCGTGCCCTGGATCGCGCGCGATTTCTGCGCGGACAAATGCAATATCCTCTGACAGACGTTGTAACCGCTCGAGTTCTGTGGAACTATCGGCTGCCACGCCGCGTAACCGTTCTGGTGACATCGCTTGCATCTTCACCGTTCTTCCCCTGTCGCCAGCACACGATTGCGAACGTGTGGAAACAGTTCACCAAGCGGTTTCAGATCGACCGGCAGTTTGCCGGCTTCTGCCAGCGCAAGGAAGTAGTCAGCAGGCGCAAGACCATCCACTGCCAGATCGATATCGGAGTTGGCGGCGAAGCGGTCGGTGACCAGTGAACCGAAGAGCACGACGCGAGGAGCGCCGAACTTCTCACGCAGCATGGCTGCGATGCGTTCGGCGTCATGCCGCGCCTGTCGCCGGTTGCGTTCGCCTGCACGAGCCTGGCGACGGCGCCAACGCTCGACATATTCTTCAATCGGGCGATCCATGCCCGGAATGTCGGTCTTGGAACGCATCTGGAAGCCTTACAAGGCGGAGATAGACGCTGCGCCGCCATTGGTATCAGAGCAGGGCTGCATGTTCCATATTACACTAATTTTCACTAAATCTCAATCGGCTCTTTATCCCAGGGCGCCGGCTACTCGGTCTCAAACCCGTGATCGGTAAACTTCAACGCCCGACAGTTCTCGGTCACAACGCGCACGATCCGCTCGCTCGCCCCGTTGGGGAGACGGGCTTCGATTTCGAGTGTGACCTTCACTGCTGCACCCGGCTGGCCGACCAGATGCGCGATCACCTCTTCGGCGATGCGCCCGGCATCACGACCAACACGGGTTGGGTCGAGGGGGACGGAACCATAAAAGCGGCGCGGCATCACCGGTTGGGCGGTCGGCGGCGCAGGAGCGTCCGCAAGGACTGCTGGCGTGATGGAGCGATGATCATCGGTTCCGGGCGTCCCAGGGATGCTCACTGCCGGCGACGCAGGAGACGCCGCAGCGACCGATGCCGCCGCCGCCATCTGTTGTCGCGCCACGTCCGGCTTGACGAGCAGGCCGGCGCTGTCGGCAGTGATGGACGCCGATTGTCCGCCGCGCAGCCCCTGATACCGACCCGTCGCCTCGTCGTAGCCCTCGGCGTAGGCAAAGGTCTCGGTCTCCCATGTGAGGAGGACGACGCCTTCCTGGATGGCGCGCACCAGCACGTCAGGCCCGGCAAGGCGCGGCAAGTAGAGATAGCTCGCAAAGTCCTCGACCAGTTGCCGCACGGAGACGTGATTGCCGCGCCAGAGCGGCACCTGGTCGAGATACCGGCGGAGCATCGTTGCACCGAGTGATGTCACCAGCAATTCATCGCTGCGGAGTTTCTTGCCGGCGCGCACGGCCAGCGGCTCGTTCCCCGAAAGACGGATGGCCTCGAAGGTGATCGGCGACTGCGGCGTCTCCTGCTGCGGCACGAGGAGCCACTGGTACGTTTCGGGCAGGCGCGCA
>CALGYB010000126.1 GCA_937935075.1 uncultured Roseiflexus sp.
CGCGCCGTCGAGTTGCTCACGCTGGAGGGCGCGGTCTATCGCGCCGAACACGTCTACCGCGGGCAGGCGATCATTCCCAGCGTCGTCGTCCCCGGCTGGAACGTGGCGACTGACATGCTCTTCGGGTAATGGTTGTGTTCAGGCGCGTTGCAAATATTCGGCGAGCAGCCCGTGGAAGTGGTGCACGCCATTTTCGCGCAGCACCGAGAAGCGTCCGACATTATAAGATCGCGACCGCAGCCGCTTCTGCACCGCCTCGCAGATGTCGATGTCTTCCTTCTGCACCACATCGCTGAACTTGAATGAGCGGTGAAATTCCTCTGCCACTTCGGGACGGTCCACATCGAGCACGTACCACTCGAAGATCGTGAGCGTGCGTTCGTGACCAAGCGGCAGAATGATGTTGATCTGGAGGTTGTCCGGGTAAATATTGAGCATCAAATTCGGGAAGACCCAGTAGTAGAGCGCCTGCGCCGGCGCCCCTTCTTCAAGGTGACGCCGGTAGAGCGAGCCCGGGTTCTCGCGGATCGGGGCGTGCTGCTTTGAGTAGTAACGGAAGGTTTCGACCCGGTACTGCTTGTAGTCGATCTCCTTGAACAGACCAGGATGGGCGACCGGAATGTGGTACCCTTCCAGATAGTTATCGACATACACCTTCCAGTTGCAGTCGATTTCGTAGTCCACTCGCTTGTAGAACCCCATGCGCGCCAGCGGCATGCCGGACGTCTCTTCGGGAATGGCGCCGAGCACTTCGCGGAGCGGCGGCGCATTCAGATCAAGGTTCACAAACACAAACGGACCCCAGGTGTCCACCTGCACCGGGCGCAGACCATAATCAGCCCTGTTGAAATTTTCCACCCCCTCGAACTCAGGCGTCGAGCGCAGCGTCCCGTCGAGATTGTACGTCCAGGCGTGGTAACTGCACTGCAACGTCTTGCGGTTGCCGCACCCCTCGGCGACTGAACCGGCGCGATGGCGGCAGACGTTGTAGAAGGCGTGCAGTTTCCCGGCGGCATCGCAGGTGACAACCAGCGGCTCGTTGACAACTGCGCAGGTGAAATAGTCGCCGGGGTTGCGCACCTGTTCAGTGCGCCCGACAAGCTGCCAGGTGCGACCAAAGATGCGTTCCTCCTCGATTGCCAGCATTGCAGGATCGATGTACCAGCGCGCCGGGATCGTCGTGGCGCGCGCCAGATCAGGCTCGAACGTGTAATCGCTCAGGTCCATAGGGGTTGCTCCATTGCATGATGGCGGAGAGTTCTCTGGGCGTTCTGAGTTTAAACGATGACAGGGGATCTTGTCAATCACGCCGACAATGTATTCATATTGCCGGGAGGCGCAGCGGGACACCGGGGCGCTGCGGGCGAAAGCCCTCGCTGAGGACGCGGTTCGACCATGCTCACTGCAGGCGGTTCGACCGTGCGCCCCGTATGTGCAAGCCCCTGCGAGGCTATGCCAATCAGGATGCCGTCTGACTATTTCGGTCTCCAGGCGACAAGGCAGAGAGCGGAATAGTGTTCAACCACCACCACCTGCCCGGCGCTGAGGCGGCGAGACCCGCCAACTGCCGCCCATCTCTCACTGCCTTGAACGTCCTGCGGAACACACTGCAAGACTCACCCGGAGAAACACGCACAACGATAACTATCCGATCGCGCGCAATCGCGTGGTCAGTTCTTTTTGCATGGCAGCCGTTGTGCGCTGTGTCGCCAGTATGTCGCGCACAAAAACCGGTGCGGATTGTCCAATGGCACGGTAAAACGCGCTCACCAGCGGCTCGATCTGCGCAGGGCTTGTCGACCAGATGGCCTGGAAATGGCGGGATGTTCGATAGGGCGCGCATTGCTCATCGTCATACGCCACCAGCGCAGCGGCAATCTTCGGTCCCCAGGCGATGACGACCCATTCGTGCACCAGGGGCCACGCTGCTTCCAGGGCAATCGTGGTGACGGCAGGAAGATCAGGGGGTGTTTCGTCGGGAAATCCCAGCACGAACACCTGTGATAACCGGGGAGCGAATCGACGATAGCGGCGGTGCTGCCGGCGATAGTGCGAGAAGCGTTGAAACGTGGCGATCAGGCGGGTTTCTGGCGACTCGGCGGCGTAGTCTTCGATCAGATAACTCAACGCCAGCATCATCGTGCGGCTGTGCAGGGTTTTCTTCTGATCCTGGAAGAATGACGCGAAGCTGAAGGCGCTGAGTGCGCCGGCGTGCGGTCGGTCGAGTACAGGGAGATGGTCGGGTTGCATGGGACGAGTGCCTCCTGGTCTGGTGCGTCGGTCGTGGACGAAACACACGTGGTGAATAGCGTCGGCGCCTGACGGGATATTTGACGGCGTTTGCGGCAATTTGAGCGATGTCTTTCGACCATAATGTCTCATATTGATTATACGACATTTCAATGACCGGAAGATTACCGTTGCGCCCGGCTTATTAAGCGCCCTGCTGATCTCAGTGCTATCGATGCGCGTAGAGCAGGACCGAGCACCTCTGGTATAATGCCGCATCCATACAACCGGCTGGCAGACCCGGCAGCCGTGACCGGGCGTGCGTTGATGGAGGAGTCGCTGTGACAATCAAGTCTGACCGTTGGATACAGGCAATGGCGCTCGAATATGGCATGATCGAGCCGTTTGTTGCGGAGCAGGTGCGCGGCGGCATTATTTCGTATGGGCTGTCGTCCTATGGCTACGACATGCGTGTCGCCGATGAGTTCAAGGTGTTCACCAATGTCTTCAACACCCTGGTGGACCCCAAGCATTTCGATCCGCGCTCATTCGTTGATATTCGCGGCGACTACTGCGACATTCCGCCAAACTCGTTCGCCCTCGCGCGCTCGGTCGAATATTTCCGCATTCCCCGCAATGTCCTCTGCATTGTGTTGGGGAAAAGCACGATTGCGCGTTGCGGCATCATTGTGAATGTGACGCCGCTAGAGCCGGAATGGTGCGGGTATGTGACGATCGAAATCTCGAATACCACGCCCTTGCCGGCGCGGATCTATGCGAATGAGGGGATCGCGCAAGTTCTGTTCATCGAAAGCGATGAACCGCCGCTCATGTCGTATGCCGACAAGTCCGGCAAATACCAGCATCAGGTAGGGGTCGTCCCACCGCGGTTATAGCCGCGCGTGGGATTTATGGCGACGGGATCAGATCCGTTGCGCGGGCGATGATGTCGCGGATCTGGCTATAGCCGGTGCGCATCTGCGCCTCGTCAGGAGGGAGCCAGGCAACGGCAGTGATCCCTTCGTCAGCCTGCGGCACGGCGTCCGCCCCGTCGGTGCGCATCAGGAAAAAGTCGACGCGCTTCTGGTACGGCTTGCTTTTCTTCTGCACCACATACGTGATGGTTCCGACAAACGCACCCAACGCGCCGGTGATGCCGGTTTCTTCGCGCACCTCGCGTACCGCCGCCGCTTCTGCGCTCTCACCGGCGTCCAGGTGACCTTTGGGCAGCGTCCATTTGCCGTACTGGTCGTGGATCAGCAGAATCAGCGGTCGTCCGCCTTCGTCGTAGCGATAGACGACACATCCTGCGGCATCGGGCTGGTCTTTCATCAAAACCCCTTCATCTTGCCGGATCGCTTACTGACCGAAGAAGAGGCGTTGCACCCACTGCTCGAGACTGAGCGCCCACTGCGCTAATGGCGTGCGCTGCGCCCATTCGCTCAACGCGGTCAGTTGACCGGTTGCCAGGAGCAGCCCCATGATCACGAGCAGCGCTCCGCTAATCAGACTGGTGGTGTGCAGGTGCAACTGGTATCTGCCGAGGTTCAGGCTGAACCCGCGCCCGCGCAGCGCCTTCCAGAAGGGTGAACCGGCCCCAAGGCGGCTGAAGAACGTCGCCACGATGATCAGCGGAGTCCCCAATCCAAGCGCATAAATGAACGACAGTACCGCGCCTTGCAGAATAGCGATACCCTGCGTCGCCAGCAATGTGAGCAGCGCCCCGAGAATGGGACCGACGCACGCCGTCCATCCAAGCGCAAAGGTCGCGCCATACAGGTACGAACCGGCGATGCTTGCCGAGGGGCGCGACAGGATTTGAACGCCGCTGAAACCTTTCCCCAGCATGCTCAAGATGCCGAAGGCGATCACGATCAATCCGCCGACGAACGTCAGCGCCTCGAGGTTGCGAAACAGCGCCTGACTGAGCGCCGTCGCCGTCGCGCCGAGCAGGACCATCGTCGTCGCCAGCCCAAGGAAGAAGGCGACGGTCATGATCACGATCCGTTCGCGCTGCGCCTGGAAGGTGAAGGCGAAGTAGGCAGGCAGGATCGGCAGTGTGCAGGGCGAAAGAAAACTGAACACCCCGGCAAGAAACGCTGCCGGCGCCAGGATAAGCATGCTGGCGCCGCGTGGCGCCACCGGGCTGCTGCTCCCCTGGCTCAAAATGGCGATTGCTGCCAGCGCCAGCGCAACGCCGAGACCAAGAAGCAGTGCGCGCCAGGGAAAGCGCGCTTCAGAAGGCGCCGTTGCCGGGTTGGTATTGTGAACGGACATCACGTGTCTCCTATCGTGCGAGCCAGGCCGCAATCGCACCGGCGACTTCCTGGCCGCTTTTGATCGCCAGGTGAATGCGCCCAAGCCCAACAGTGTAATCGCCGGCGAAGAACAACCCTGCCCCGGTACTGTTCAATACATCCAATCGGGCGACTCCATCCGGCAGGGCATACCGCCATCCCTGACGATCATACCACAATGGTCGGCGGAGATCCTCGCCGAGCACCATGCTGACCATCTCGATCACAGAGGCCGCCAGTTCGTCGGCTGGCGTCTCCCATTGCTGCATACTGAAATGACCCGCCATTTGAGCAATCAACAGGCTATGCCCGGGCGGGCAGCGTTCCGTTCCCTTGGTGTGCTCGAGCGACAGCCAGGCGATGGGATGCCGCCGATCAACATTGACAAGCGCGTAGAAGGACCGCTCAATCGGTCGGTCATACGCCAGCGTCAGCGTCAGGCAGCGCCGGTATGGGACATAGATCAACTCTCTGACCAGCCTATCGCGCAACGTCGGGTCGAAGTCGCTCATCGCCAGGATCTCCGCCGTCTGCGGCGCCGGCGGGGTCAGCAGCACTGCATCGGCAGTTCCGATGTGGGCGCTGTTTGCGTCGAACAGCATCCAGCGCGCGGTTCCCGCCTCACGGCGCAGCGACGTAATGCGAACTTCCCGACGCACATCGAGTCCGGCGGCGAGCAGTTTCCCCAGTTGATTGATACCGCTGGCGTAAAACCACGACGGTTCGGCGTTGAGTGTTGCGTCGCCCTCAGCCGTCGTACCATCGGCGTGGAAGACGTGCACCGGCTTATCAATGCGGCACAATTCTTCGGCTGGCAGGTCGGCGTGCAACAGGCGTTCCATTTCTGTGTCCTGCGTCTTAATGACCTGCGCGCCGTGATCGAACACGAACCCGTCACGGCGGCGCGTTGCCACACGCCCGCCAACGCCGCGACTCTTCTCGTAAATGGCGATAGACAGATCGGGACATCGCTGACGGAGTTCGCGCGCCGCGCTGAGACCGGCCATTCCCGCACCAATGATTGCCAGATGCACGATTTTCCTCCTTTTTGAGAATCCTACCACAAGAATGGGATCTGTGCAGGTGAGGTACGAGGCGCGAGAGGAGAGGCGAGCGGGTTTGCAAGAGCCTGTTATGCACTTCAGAGATACACGCGGTATGATTTCAGTATGACACGTAAACCCTATCCAAGCGATGTGAGCGACGAGGAGCGGGCCTTCGTCGCTCCCTCCCTGACCTTCATGACCGAAGACGCCCCGCAGCGC
>CALGYB010000127.1 GCA_937935075.1 uncultured Roseiflexus sp.
GGGGGGAGGGCGGAGCAGCAGGTGCTGTTCGGCGGCTCATTAGCGACTCCCTCCCCCCGCTGGGGGGAGGGCGGAGCAGCAGGTGCTGTTCGGCGGCTCATTGGCGACTCCCTCCCCTCGCTGGGGGGAGGGCGGAGCAGCAGGTGCTGTTCGGCGGCTCATTAGCCCGTGGCTTCAGCCGCCGAGCGCAGAGCGAATGCCGGATTATTTTGTAAATGTTCATCAGCCCGCAGCGATACCGGCGTATCGTTACTGCGTCTTATGCGGTTGAGAAAGAAAAGCGGCAGACATGCGCCATTGCCCGCGTGAGATCTGCACAGCACAGGACGTTGCTCGTGCCCTCATCATATTGCCGTCGCCCCCTGCCGCTCCGGCTGGTGCTCCTGGCATTGCTGGGTCTGTACGCGACCTACGCACTGATCCATCCCTCGTCACATCTGGCGCCCACCGAATCGACGCAGCCGAACGACGGTGTGATCAGCCGGCGGGTACAGGTCTTCTTTACCACGCCGACATTACACTACCCGGATGCGCCCAACCGCCGTGTAACACCGCCGATGCTGCGTGAACTGATCAACGACGTCTCCCGCGCCCGCACATCGGTTGACGTGGCGGCATTTGATCTCGACCTGCCGCAACTCGTCGATGCACTGATTGCCGCGAGGCGCCGTGGAGTGCAGGTTCGCGTCGTCATCGACAGCGAGAACCTTACCGATCCGGCGGTTGCAATGTTGACCGGACGCATGCAGGATCGGCGGATTCCGGTTGTTTTTGATCGTCGTGCGCCGTTTATGCACAACAAGTTCGTGGTTATTGATCGTGCAATTGTGTGGACCGGTTCGTGGAATCTGACCGAGAACTGTACATTCCGCAATAATAATAATGCGATTCGGATCGAGAGTCGCCGGATTGCCGCCTCCTATCACGATGAATTCGAGCAAATGCACATGGGGCGTTTTGGTGGCGCGAAACACAGCGATAGCGAGCGTCTGGCGACGCAGACAGCCGATGATCGCATTTCTATCTACTTTTCGCCACAGGACAAGGCTTTACCCATTGTTCTCGATCACATCGAACATGCGCGCAGTACGATTGTGTTTATGGCGTTTTCACTCACATCAGCGCCTATTACCGATGCCCTGATCAATGCAGTAGAGCGGCGTGTTCGTGTCAGTGGGGTCGTCGAGCGGCGAAATGCCAGAGGAACGGGGTCGGTGTTCGCTCAATTGAGCGAACATGGGGTGGACATTCTGGAAGATGGCAACTGTTACAATATGCACCACAAAGTGATGGTTATTGACGATGAAATTGTGATCACCGGCTCATACAATTTCACCGATAACGCAGAGAACACAAACGACGAAAACCTGGTGATTATCCATGATGCAACTATTGCCAGGTTCTTTCTGTCCGAGTATGAGCGCATTCGGCAACAGGCGATCAAACCGGTACGCTGCAACTAATAGAGCAATCAACCAGATGTTGCGCAATCATTGCCTGTTTTGACCGTCTTTTGGCTGACGTTGGCTGAGCCTGTCGAAGCCAACGTTCGCCGCTCTGCGTCCTTATACTAACTCGTGGTCAGCTAGAGCCTGTTATGCACTTCAGAGATACACGTGGTATGATTTCAGTATGACACGTCAACCCTATCCAAGCGATGTGAGCGACGAGGAGCGGGCCTTCGTCGCTCCCTCCCTGACCTTCATGACCGAAGACGCCCCGCAGCGCGACCACTCGCTGCGCCCCCCCTGACCCCCCGCAGGGGAGGGAAAGGGGGGGGGCGCGCGCCTGCGCCGCGCGCGGTGATCGTTGACGCGCGCACGATGCAATCGCCCCCCTGCCCCCCCCGCAGGGGGGGAAAGGGGGGGCGGCAAGGTCCACGTGGCTGAAGCGGTTCATTACCTTTATGCTCGAAAGTACATAACAGGCTCTAGGATTGCAAAGCCCGCCTGTGCGGGCTTCACCGGGCGATGCCGGATTCTTTTCTCAAAACTTGTCCGAATGACCGCACATTAGTATTAGATTGTCCAGGTCTTAGTTGATCGCTCTATAACGTGCTTCCATGCACCTGAGCGACGATCTGGAAAATCTCGCTAATCAGGCGAAAGCATTGCCTTCGCCTGATTCAGCGGCATGTCACGTGGTCATTTTTCGGATAGGCGCTAAGCCGGTTGTTTGCGAGGTCTTCCCGGCCTTCGGCGCGGCGGCTCGCCGTCTGTCGAGTTCGACGATACAGGCGTGGGTGTGGGTTCATGTCGAAGTTCGACGATTTTGAATGGAATAACACTGCCTCGTGTACGGAAGAAGAGGATGTCGAAGCCGCGCCGTTTTGCCGCCGATCGCAGTCGACTGCGCACTGTTGTGCGCTTGTCTTCCGGCTCGAGTTCTACTTCACCATAATCGCCTAGTTCATAATCTTCCAGAAACCGATCATACTCCGCGGCAATCAATGTTCGCACACCCTTTCCTTTGTTTTCGAGGAGGAATGCCTCCTCTTTGGTCAGCTTGCGCACTTTTGGCATTGCAGTTTCCTTTCTGCAGGGTCTTCAGGATACTTTCGATGGTCTATCGACAAGACTTGAGGGCGGAGATAATGTTCTTGTGTTCTTTTTTCTTATTGTATAGCAATCTTTTATTTCATGCAAGCGGTTTTATCTGTGTGGCGAGATGTATTTTGCTCGGGTTTGAAGGTGGCGGATTCGATAGCATGGTCGCTCTTGTTCCGGGCAATTACGAGTTAGACGACTTGCCCTCTATCAGTGCGTGATCTGATCGTATGATATTCCCGATGACGCCTGGCGACTGAGGCGTGAATTCCGGCGGACATCGCCATTCCGAATGTTCAAGTGTGTCTGGTATAATGCTGCGGTACATCATGTTACGCCGATCAGCGCAATATCGATAGATGTCCGCCTGATGCCATTCAGAAAGTATCGCCATGGGGTCCTCTGAACTCGCTACGCTCAATAAAGCGCGTGGACGCAGAATGCGCCTTCTGGCGTCTGGCGCTATCGCTCTGCTTGGGATCGCGTTGATCATTGCAGTTCCCACTGCCGGCGATTGGTGGAAAGTCGTCGTCCTTGGCATCGTCGAAGGACTGACCGAGTTTCTCCCCATTTCATCGACGGGGCACCTCCTGATTGTTTCCCGGCTGCTCGATTTCGAGGGGAGTTTGGGAGGCACATTCGAGATTTTCATTCAGCTTGGCGCGGTCATCGCAGTAGTGGGATATTATGCCGCCGATCTGCTGCATCAGGCGCGGCAGGCGCCGCGCGATCCGCAGACGCGGCGCTTCTGGCTGGCGATTGGCGTTGCCTTCATTCCTGCGGCGGTCATTGGACTGGCGCTGCACGACTGGATTAAGGCGGTGCTCTTTTCGCCGACGGTCATCGGTGCGGCGTTGATTACCGGTGGTGTGGTTCTGATCCTCGTTGAGCGTCTGCCCCGACGTAGTGCTACCATCCACGACGCCACCCGCCTTTCACTCCGTCAGGCGCTCGGTATTGGCATCGCTCAGACCCTGGCGCTGACGCCGGGAGTTTCGCGTTCAGCGGCGTCAATCATCGGCGGGATGCTGGTCGGGTTGAATCGCAGCGCCGCAACGACTTTTTCGTTCTACCTGGCGATTCCAACGCTGGGGGCGGCAACGATTGTCGATCTCCTGACCAGTATCGACCAGGTGGCGCCTGACGACATCGGACGGCTCTTTCTGGGATTAGCGGTATCACTCATCGTTGCGTGGCTGAGCATTGGCTGGTTGCTGCGCTATGTCGCCAACCACAGTTTTGTCGCCTTTGGCATCTATCGGATCATCGCTGGTTCCATCGTACTGGCGCTGGTCGCTATGGGTTGGTTATAATAGCCTTTTATGCGAACGATCATTAGACAGAGAGGAGAGAGCGCACATGTCGCCTGTCTCTCACAATGCACCATCACGCCGCGCTCAGGTGCGTGAACGCCTTCTGGCGGCGGTGACCGGCAGCGTTGATCCCGATACGCTCGCGTTGAAGATCGATCAGTTGCTGGCAGAGGTGTTCGAGGATGACCCGGTGCTGCAACCGCAACCCGCACTGGTCGATCAGGGTGATGAGGATGACCGCGTTGTGATCACCGGCATGGGCGTGGTGACGCCGCTCGGCAACGATCTGAAAACGTTCTGGCAGGGGTTGGCGGAAGGGCGCAGCGGCGTCGGTCCGGTCACGCTCTGCGATCCCGGCGATGCAACCTCGACGATCGCTGCTGAGGTGCGCGATTTCGATGCGCGCGATTATATGGACGCCAAAGAGGCGCGGCGCGTCTCGCGCGGGACGCAGTTTGCAATTGCCGCCGCGCGCATGGCGCTCGATGACGCGCGCCTGACGATTGATGACAGCAATCGGTATGAGGCTGGCGCATTGATCGCTTGCGGCAGCACCTCGCCTCCCGATACAGAGGCTGCCGCTAAAATCCTCTTTGATCGCGGTGCGGCGCGTATCAGTCCATTCTATATCACCAGCGCGCTGCCCAATATGCCATCGTGCCAGGTTGCCATCCAGTTGGGGTTGATGGGGTACAACACAGCCATCGCCACTGCCTGCGCCGCAAGTGCGCAGGCGATCAGCGAGGCAGCGGAAGTCATCCGGCGCGGTGATGCGGCGATTATGCTGGCCGGCGGCACTGAAGCGCCGATCTGCCGCCTGACCCTCGCCAGTTTTGGCGCTATCCGCGCGCTGTCAACGCGCAATCACGATCCGTCCGGCGCTTCGCGCCCGTTCGATGCCGAACGGGATGGGTTCGTGCTTGGTGAAGGCGCTGGTGTGCTGGTGCTCGAATCGCTCTCCCACGCCCGTCGCCGCGGCGCGCGTATCTATGCTGAGCTTATCGGCTCTGCTTCGACGTGCGACGCATATCACGTCACGGCGCCACGTCCAGATGGCGATGGCGCGGCGCGCGCGATTGTGCGGGCATTGGCCCGCGCGAAGATTACGCCGCAGCAGGTCGATTACATCAATGCCCACGCAACCGGTACGCCGACGGGTGATGTCGCAGAAACGCTGGCAATCAAGACGGTATTTGGCGAATATGCGTTCAGTGTGCCGATCAGCGCCACCAAATCGATGATCGGTCACCTGACGAGCGCCGCTGGTGTGGTGGAAGCGGCAGCGACCATCCTTGCCATGCAGCATCGATTTATTCCGCCGACGATCAATCTCACGTCGCCCGATCCGCAGTGCGACCTCGACTATGTGCCGCTGCAAGGACGTCCGGCAGCAATCCGGGTTGCGCTGTCGAACTCGTTCGGGTTCGGCGGAATTAACTGTGTCCTGGTGCTGCGGCACGGCGATCTCAGTCAGTAAGGGTGAATGAGCGTCGGGAAAGCGCGCCTCGATTCGTGTCTGCGCGCCAGTCTCTTCGAGACGCTCGCTAAGCCATGATCGCCGGTACGGACAACAGGTTGCGCACGTATTCGATCAGCGCATCGAGGTCGAAGGGCTTATCGACATAATCGATACAGCCGATAGCCTGTGCCCGGGATCGCTTGATGAGGGTGGTGTAGACAGTTGCGCCAAGGATGGGAACGGCTGCAATCTCCGGTAGGGTGCGCAGTTGACGTACCGTCTCCCAGGCGTGTTGGCCGGGAAGCGAGAGCGAACAGAGAATGAGATCGGGGCGCACGCTGGAAACTTGCTCCAGGGCATTTGATGGCGCGGCTTCAACGACGTGATAGCCGGAAAAGCGCAGCAGGCGGGCAAGGATGTCACGGTGGTCGGGAGATTCATCGACGATGAGAATGGTGCGGCGCCCCATACAATCCTCACTGTTCACGGCATTTCTACCAGAATATAATCGGTTGTATCCGTAAAAAGATACGGTGGATCAAACGATGATCGAATTGTCAGACAACTGGGGCATTATCGGTCACGAATGGGCGGTTGATCTTCTCCGGCGCTCGATTGCCGCGAACCGTCTGGCGCATGCGTATCTCATCGGCGGTCCCGAAGGCGTCGGGAAGGCGCTGCTGGCGCTGCGGCTGGCGCAGGCGCTCAATTGTGAGGGCGCTGGCGTCGATCCATGCCTGCGCTGCCGGGCATGCCGGCGGATTGAACGCGGCAATCATCCAGATGTTCGTATTGCTGGAATGGCGACACAGGCCGCCGGCGCAAAAGCCGAGGATGCTGCACGGCAGAAAGAGTTGAAGATCGATACGGTGCGCGAGTGGCAGCGCGATGTGATGCTGAAACCCTACGAGGGACGGCGGCGGGTCTTCATTCTGCACGATGCCGAGAAACTGAACGAAGCCGCGTCGAACGCAATGCTGAAAACGTTGGAAGAGCCTCCCCCGTATGCGACGCTCATTCTGGTCGCGCACACTGCAGGGAGCCTGCTGCCGACGATTGTTTCCCGCTGTCAGTTGCTGCGGCTGCGTCCGTTGCCACGCGCGCAGGTGGCGAGGGCGCTGCGCGAGAAATACAACCTGACCGCCGATGATGCTGAACTTCTGGCAGCATGGAGCGGCGGACGGATCGGGTGGGTATTGCGCATGGTCAATGCGCCAGACGAACTGGCGGCGCGTCAGGATCAACTGGCTGAACTGCTGGCGCTTACCGACCAACCGCTGGCAGCCAGGCTCCGTTGGGCGGAGGAACGCGCGAAAGCCTATCGCGCGGGCGATCAGACCGCAGTGTTCGAGACGCTCGACCTGTGGCAGAGTTGGTGGCGCGATGTGCTGCTGACCGCTGCGGGCTGCCCACAGGCGGTTATCCATATCGATCGTCGCAATGACCTTGCAGCAGCGGCGGCGCAGTACGCCATTCCCGATCTTCACGCCTTCGTATCAGGCATTTCCCTGGCGGCGCAGCGTCTGCGCGATAATGTCAATCCCCAACTCGCACTCGAAGGCGTCGTGCTGGCGATGCCGGAACGACAGCTTCGATAGTGCTCTGGCGCTGTTTCAGAAAGAGTACACATTTCGCGCATTACATCTTCCCGACGATCTCGCCGGTTTTGCCGCGAATCTCTACGAGCAGGGATATATCCTGCTGAGATCGGGCAATGTCGTCTAGGCCAGAACAACCATGCGTCGTTCATTGGAAATGGCGCAGCAGGCAAACGACGCCATGTGTCTGGGGTGTACGTATCGCGGTTTGGGCGAAATCTCCATCGCTCTGGGTGAGCGTGAACAAGCCAGAGTCTGCTTCTCGTTGAGCGAACAGGCTTTCAGACAGGCCGGCGACCGTATTGCAGCGGAAGAAGTTCAGCAGCTGGCTGAATCATCCTGCTGAATAATCTTCTCATACAGCGCCTGCTGGCGTGCAATTGCGTCACGATAGCGTGCGTGATGGTTCAGGTCGGGAACAAACCCTGCAACATCCGCTGCAACCATTCCTTCGTCGACCGCAAATCCCAGCGCATCGAGCGCCAGGAGCGCCGCGCCTCTGGCGCTCACCTCGGGCTCTGCCGCAACGGTCAACGGTCGCCCCAACACATCGGTCAACATCTGCATCCAGGCTGGCGACGACAGCAGCGCGCCGCCGCCGGCGACGAAGACCGACGGTGTTACTCCCGCCTGCTCCATCTGTTCCAGGATCAGCGCAAACCGGTATGCGACCGCTTCCATGCTGGCGCGCAGGATGTCGAGCGGTGTGACGCTCATCGACAGACCAATAATTGCAGCACGCGCGTCGCCAGCCCAGCCAGGGCTGCGTTCTCCTGCCCAGAACGGCAGGATCGTCAACCCATGACTGTCGGGAGGGAGCGTCGCCAGCGCCCGATCAAGCGTATCCGGGTCTTCGTCGATGCGCAACGTCTCACGCAGCCACGCTACAACATTGCCGCCTTCACTGGTTGCGCCGCCGAGCAGTGCGTGATGACGATCAATCCGATAGCACCACAACCCCGATGGAACGCGCTCCACGTCTGGCAATGCCACGCGCAATGCGCCGGTGGTGCCAATCGTGATCGCAGCGCGAGTCGGACTAACGCATCCACTGCCGACATTGGCTGCCGCGCCATCACCGATGGCGGGAAACCATGGAACCTCAGCCAGTTCTGCCCAGCGCGCTGTATGCTCAGGAAGCAGCCCCTGGATGGGCGCATCCCGATCGACGAGCGGCGCCAGCTGCCCGGGGCGAACGCCAAGATCGCCCAGCAATCGAAGATCCCACGACAGGATCGTGCGGTCGAGCAATCCTGTCCAGGAAGCAGCGGAATAACTGACGCGCCGCCGACCGAACAGGCGCAACTCCAGATAATCGCCAAGCGTCGCCCAGGAAACCGTCTGGCGAAAGACCGCCGGGCGCGTGCGGCGGATCCAGGCGAGTTGCGCGGGCCAGTAACTGGTGCGCAACGGACATCCGGTGCGTTGATGGACCTCATGCTCATCGAAGCGTGCCCGCAGCGCAATCGCGTCCTGAGCGCAGCGCGTATCGGCGTAGGTAAAGATCGGCGTCAGGGGGGCGCCGTTGTGGTCGAGCGCCAGCAGTGTTGTCGCCAGGGTTGTAACGGCGACACCGCCGATGGCGCTAGGAGGAATGAGCGTTGCCGACTGTGCCAGCGCCGTATCGAGGCATCGCCCGATGGCGTCGAAGAGGGTCTCGGCGTCAATCTCTGCAGCGCCGTCGGACGCTGTACGCAACAGTACCGGCTCGCGCGCGTCAACCCCTGTTATCCGCCATCCCTGCGCATCGAACATGAGCACCCGTACTGAAGATGTCCCAATGTCGAGCGACAGAATAAACGGCAGCGCGGTATCTTTCGAGATCATACAGCGAACCTATGCCAGCGCCAGGAATGAGGCGACGACGACCACTGCGGCGACTGCCAGACCGGCGATGACCTGCCCCGGCGTATGGTTGCGCGTCCGCACCCGCGCCCAGGCGACGGCGGCGGCGCATATCCAGAACACGATGCCCAAAATATTCGAATGGATAAGCGCCAGGGTTGCCAGCGCGCCAATTGCCGCACCGTGCATGCTGATCTTCCAGCTCAGATTGATCAGACCGCAGATGATCCCGATGCCCAGCATGCCGACCGTCAGCGCCAGAAACGGTCGCGGCGCGCCCAGCGCCAGCAGCAGGACAATCGTCAACAAGACCGATACCGTGCCGAAAATATACAGTTCGTTGCGCTCGTGGCGCACCGACACATCGGCGTCACTGAATCGCCCCTGACGCAGACGTACCAGATAGTACACCAGCGATGGCACGGTTTGAACTGCAATAATGCCGCCAAACCATGCCAGCCCCGCCTCGTCGGGCGTCTGAAGACCGATCAGCAGATAGGCAGCGATGGTGACGAATACCGGGTTGAAGATCTGCGACAGCAATCGGGCAAGAAGAAGACTGCGGCTCTCCATCTCGTCGGAGTCGAGCGTGTCACCGGAGAGCTCTGGTTGTTGCCTCATGCGATGCTCCCGTTGATAACGAGTGATAGTGTTTGATTATCTGTCGGGCAGACGCTTCCCAACGAAACCGTTGCGCCTGTTCCAGCCCCGCCTGTCGCAGGTGATCACGCAGGGCGCTGTCGTTCAGCAGGCGGATCATTCCTTCGGCGAGCGCCGCCACATCATCGGCAGGCGTCAGGAGAGCGGCATTGCCCACCACCTCCGGCAGACTCGAATTGTCGGATGTCATCACCGGCGTCCCGCATGCCAGCGCTTCCAATGGCGGCAAGCCAAACCCCTCGTAGATCGAGGGATACACGAATGCCTGTGCAAGATTATACACGATTGGCAGGTCAGAATCCGCCACAAAGTCGAGCATATGGACCCGACCCCGCAACCGCAGGCGCGCCATGGTCTCGAACACCGGCTGATACATCCACCCCCGCCGGCCGGCAATCACCAGAACGAGATCGTCTTTGCCGGTGTGGCGCAGCGCCGGTTCGATGCGTGCAAAGGCTTCCAGCAGGCGAACCAGATTCTTGCGCGGTTCAATCGTTCCAACGAAGAGAATGAAACGTGATGGCAGACGCAACCGGCGGCGCACCGGCTCACACACTTCCGGCGGCAGCGGGCGAAAACGGTCGTCAACCGCCGGATAGACCACGCTCACACGCTCAGGGGCGATGTTCAGCAGGCGGTGCAGATCGCGCCGGGTCGACTCCGAGTCGGCGATGATAACATCGGCGCGTCGCAGGGCGCGCGGCACAGCATCGCGCAGAAATGCCGCCACGCCGGGAACGGCGCACTCTGGATGCACCATGTACGACAGGTCGTGGATGGTCACGAGCGTGCGAGCGCGCGTCGGCGGCGCCACGAAATCGGGCGCATGCAGAATATCGAGCGGGCCGGTCAGCCATTCGATCGGCAGCGGGAGGCGCAACCGGTGCCAGATTTGCGTCAGGCGGCGGGGCGGCAATGGAATAGGAACCGCGCGGGTGCGCGGGTGGGATGCACAGAGGCGCTGCACCTCTTGCAGGTAGGGCGGAGGAGGAGCGCCGGGAAAGCCAGCCGCATAGAACAGGGTATAGCGAATATCAGGGCTTTGCGCCAGGACTGCGCCGATCAATTCGCGCGTGTAACGCCCAATGCCAGCCCCCTGCCACGCACCCGCCGTAAAATCGATTCCGACGTGCATGCGTCGTCGTCTGTCCTCACCTGCGTTTGCTGACCAGGTACAGGACGAACCCGATCACAACAATGCTCCAGAAATTGATCACCCGGTCGAGCAGCGTGACAGCGCCGCCAAGACTCGTTCCGACCTTGAAGAAGGTGAGCACGCCGGTGATCACCGTTTCGACGACGCCAAGACCGGCGGGTGTAAAGGGAATGGCGGTCAGCAGCGACGATGCCAGCGCGACGAAAATAATCGCCGACAGCGGCAGCGATAACCCTTCGTGGCTGAGCGCCTGGATCACGAAATAGAGCCGCATCCCTTCCAGCAGCCAGACGCCGGATGTCAGCGCAATCAGTTTGGGCAAAATACCCGGACGAAACGAGCGCAGCGCCGCATGTTCGAAGTTGCCGTACACACCGATCAGGCGTTTGGGAATGAACCGCCGAATGACCGGGCTTAACCAGCGCATTCCCGCCAGTCCGCCGACGATGGCCACAACCAGCAGCGCGCCGAAGCCAAACACAATCCGCGTGCTTTCCGGCATCCGCGCGCCGAACGTAAACCACGCCGACAGCACCAGCAACCCGAACAATCCCAGCATGTCGAGGAGGCGTTCGGCAAAGATCGTGCCAAACGTCGCCGAAAACGACACGCGCCCATTCTGTTTGAGCAGGTAGCCGCGGTAGGCGTCGCCGAGCTTGGCCGGCACCACACAGTTGGCAAACCACGAGAGATAGATATATTCGATCAGTGCAGGCAGCGATGCCCAACTTCTGCGCCCTTCGCGCACCGGCACATCGGCATTTTCCAGCAGCATGCGCCAGCGCACGGCGCGCAGCGGAAACGTCAGATAGAAGATGCCAAAACCGGCCAGAAGCAGCCACCCATTGGCGCCGCGCATGTACTGCCACGTCTGCTGCACATCGATATCGAAGCCACGCACAGCAAAGACAACGATGGCAATCGCCAGGGCAAACGAGATGAGGGTGCGCGGGCTGCGCAGCGCTTTTGCCAGAGAGAACCCCTGACGTTCGACCTCCTGAACTTCGGGGGTTTCGGGCGGGTTGACCGATTCTTCGGCGCCTGCATCGCCGCCGACTCGCTCGTTGATCATTGAACCGTCCTCTCGTGGTTCCGTCGGAACTTCCATTGATCTGTCGGGATTGTCTCAGTTGTTCGGAGCGCGTGTGTTGCGCCTATTCCTCCGCTCAGACGCCATACTCACCCCGATACCATGCCCAAAAACGCGCCAGCCCTTCTTCCAGCGGCGTACTCGGCTGAAATCCAAGCATCCGCGCCGCCTTCTCGATCCGGGCATAGGTGATCGGCGGGTCTGCCGCCGGCAGCGGTTGCGCCACAATCCTGGCGCGCAGCCCGGTCACCCGCTCCAGCGTCGTGACGAAATCGATCAACTGCACCGGGCTTGAATGCCCCAGATTGAAGATTTCAAAGGCGTACCCGGAGTCGAGCGCCGCAATCACACCAGACACAATATCATCAATATACGTCCAGTCGCGGTGGATGCCCGTGCCGCCATTGAATAACGTAATCGACTTCCCGGCAACCATTGCATCAACGAATAGATGCGGCGTCATGTCGGGCCGGCCACGCGGACCGTACACGGTGAAGAAGCGCACAATGCGCGTCGGCATGTCATACTGGCGGTGCGCCGTATAAGCCAGCACCTCCGCCGCCTTTTTCGTCGCCGCGTAGTACGACAGCGGTCGGTCGGTCGGCGACTCTTCCGACCAGGGCGTTGGCGACGCGCCATACACCGATGATGTCGATGCCAGCACCAGACCTTCGACCGCATACCGTGCTGCTGTTTCCAGGATGGTCAGGGTGCCGCGCACATTGACATCTTCATACAGCGCAGGGTTGCGCATCGAAGGACGCGGACCCGCCATCGCGCCGATATGCGCTACCCGCTGTGGCCGGTATTGTGCAAAGACGCGATCCATGGTTTCCGCATCCCGAAAATCCGCCTCAACCAGCGTATAACCGGGATGCGTCAGCGCGTGCGCGATGTTGCGCCGCTTCCGTTCCGGATCGTAGTAGTCGTTGAAGTTATCGACACTCACCACCTGATCGCCACGCGCCAGCAACGCATCGCTCAGGTGACTGCCAATGAACCCTGCTCCGCCTGTGATGAGGTAGCGCATTGTGGTTGAATATCTTCGGTGTAGCGCGCAATCGCGCCAATCACTGCCCACATGACTGTCAGTTGAATGCCAAAATTGAGTACGTGCAGGTTCTCGAACAGGTTATGCCCCGCTGCTGCTGTGATGATACCACATCCACCGACTGCTGCGCTGTACAAAACGGGATCGGTTGCGCGTCGAAGCGCGCACAACGTCTGCCGGATCACCCCGCCGATCAGCGCCAGGTATGCCACAAGCCCGATTATTCCGGCTTCCGCTGCCATGTGCAGGTAGTAATTGTGGGCATGCCCGCGACTCGCATACCACGCGCCAACGGCAAACTCCGGGTACGCCACTGAGTAATTGCCGGGACCGACGCCGAACAGCGGTGCAGAGCGGAACATCTCCCACCCCGCCTGGAGGTGCGCCATACGTTCGACAACTGCGAAATTCTCTGGCGTTACGGTCGCTGTCGAAGCATCGAACCAGGCCACACTCCGCCAGATGCTCGCCAGACGCACAATCAACGCTTCGGGAAGCGCGCCTGTGACGGCGAGCAGCGCCATAGCCACGCCTGCTGCCGTCAGCCCCAGGAGAACCGGTAGCGTGCGCCTGCCCAGACTCAGCGCCATGCCCACTACCCCGATTGCAGCGCCGATCCAGGCGCCGCGCGAGAACGAAGCAAGCAGCGCCGCCAGCACCACCCCGGCAATGCCCCACAGGATCGCTGCCAGCCCCCAGCGCCCCGCGGCGGTCCGGCGCGGCTGCGTGCCGTTGCGCCAGGCGCTGCCGGTCATCATCATCGCCAGCGCGAGCGCCAGCGGCCATGCCATGTTCAGGTATCCTGCAAACGAGTTTGGTTGGCCGATGGTGCCATACGCCCGCACATACGGCAGATCAGGCGCAATACGGAAGGTCGGCGGACCATCGCCGGTTGCGAACTGCACGATGCCGATGCCGGCACATGCCGCCGGAGCGATCAGCAGGCATGCCAGCAGGTAGATGACGTGCCAGCGTTGGGTGATTGTGCTCGCCGCAACCATCCAGAGGGCAGCAGCAACCATCCAGCGCAACGTCTCACGCAGCGCTTCCGTGCGCGAATACGGGGTGGTGCTGGCAGAGAGCAGCAGCGCGAAGAGCAATCCTCCCCACAGCAAGAGCAGATCGGGGGGAAGCGCGCGCTGCTCAGCACGCGCCAGGGTATGGAACGTCCAGCTTCCCAGCGTCAGCAGCACCGCAGCCTGCGTGACCGAAAGCCCTCCAGGAAGGACGACCAGTTCCTGCACCGGCACCGATAGCACCGTCATTCCCACTGCCAGAACCGGATGCGCCAGCGCCAGGAGCAGCGTCAGCGCCGCACCCGCAATCAGCGCCAGCTGCTCGAATGGGATGAGCGCCAGCAGGACCCCCAGCGCAATGGCGCCTCCCCAGACGGTCATTGGCGTTGATGAGGAAGGGGACGGTGCAGTGGTCATGCCCATACGCATCTCACGGCAATTCCCCGCGTTTGCGCAGCTCTTCACGAAACCAGGGAACGGTGCGGCGCAAGCCTTCTTCAAGACCGACACGCGGCTCCCAGCCCAGAATCCGGCGCGCTTTGGAAATATCCGGCTGGCGCACCTGCGGATCGTCCTGCGTGCGCAGGTCTTTGTACACCACGCCAGCCTTGTTGCCGGTCAACTGATTGACTAGTTCGGCGAACGCCTTGATGGTAAACTCACCGGGATTACCGATATTGACCGGCTCGACTTCGTCGGACATGAGCAGGCGATAGACCCCTTCCACCAGATCATCGACGTACTGAAAGGATCGGGTTTGCGAACCATCGCCGTAGATCGTCAGCGGTTCGCCACGCAGCGCCTGTTGAATGAAATTAGGCACCACCCGACCATCGCGGAGGCGCATGCGCGGACCATAGGTATTGAAAATGCGCACAATGCGCGTCTCGACGCCGTGATAGCGATGGTATGCCATGGTCATCGCCTCGGCGAAGCGTTTGGCTTCATCGTACACGCCGCGTGGACCAATGGGGTTGACATGCCCGTAGTACGTTTCGGGTTGCGGATGCACCTGTGGATCGCCATACACTTCCGACGTCGATGCGAGCAGGAAACGCGCTTTTTTGTCCTTTGCCAGCCCCAATGCCTTGTGCGTCCCCAGCGCGCCGACCTTCAGCGTTTGAATCGGCAACTCCAGGTAATCGACCGGCGATGCGGGTGAGGCGAAGTGCAAAATGGCATCGAGCGGACCTTCGACAAAAATGTAATTGGTCACGTCGTGCTTAATGAAACTAAAGCGCGGATGACCGGCAAGATGGGCAATATTGTCGGTGTTGCCGGTGATCAGATTGTCCATCCCGACAACGGTATGACCTTCCGCCAGGAAGCGATCGCACAGATGAGACCCAAGAAAACCGGCAGCGCCGGTGATCAGGATACGCATAGATCAGCAACCCCTTCTTTCGTTTCTGGCATGCTACTGTATTCCTCTGAGGAAGCCGTGACTCTGCTGATCGGCAAAGTGAACAACCCGTTATCATTGTGAACAGTGTGGCGTTAACAGCGCCCTTTCTTTTCGCTGCACCTGTGCTGCTCCTCGCTTTTGTTCCACTAAAAGAGCGAACAACCAGATGTTGCACAATCGTTGCTTGTGTTGACCGTCTTGC
>CALGYB010000128.1 GCA_937935075.1 uncultured Roseiflexus sp.
CTTAAAAACACAACCGCCCAATGACTTCCTCATCGGGCGGTTCCTGGTACCCCCAGCGGGATTCGAACCCGCGATCTTCACCTTGAAAGGGTGACGTCCTGGGCCGCTAGACTATGGGGGCATTCCCCCGTTGCATTATACCAGTAATCCGAATGCCAGGCAAACCATCATCCACGAAGTTCACGAAGACGCACGAAGATCAGAAATCAGGAACATTACCTTCGTGTCCCTTCGTGTCCTTCGTGGATAACTTGCCCCCTACTCCTCCAGTTTCTTCGTTTCACCGGTTGCCGGCGCCTCGAGCGGAACATGTTCGACCGGCGGGTTGGCTTCGTTCCCCTGCCCGGTTTGCGCACCGGCAGCGCGCTCGGCTTCGAGTTTTTCGACCAGTTTGTGCAACTGCGTATTGATCTGCTCCAGACCAGTGACCAACGCTTCCTGTACGTCGTGGAACACCTGGCTCTCACGCGCACGTTCGAGCGCCTGACGACTGCGATCCTCCACCTGCTGGAAGCGTGGATCAGTCTGAATCTTTTCCGCCGTCTGCCGCACGACTGCCGCCACATTCTGCACGCTCTTCGCTACCGTCGCCTGCATCTGCTTCGTGCGTTCACTTTCGATGAACGCGCGGAACAACGCCTCAAGCTGCTGACCCATCTCGCGCAGTTCGGCAGTCAGGTCAGGCGTCTCTTTCTGCGGCTCAGGTTGACCGGCGTTTGGCGTCTGATCACTCATATTGTCCCTCCTTCATGATGAATCGCACAGGGGCGCCCTTTGTTCTGCCGGCGCCTCCGCGCGGTTTCACGCGCTGCACCCCTGCGCCCCTGCGTCTCCAACCGGTATGACGAACCGTGCTCGCCTGAAGTTGCGCTGCATCACCGCGCAAACGGCGTTCGCATAAGCAGATAATCGTAGGCGCTGAGCGCCGCGCGCGCGCCATCGCCAATTGCGATCAGCACCTGTTCGCCGAATGATGTCGTCACATCGCCGGCGGCGAAGATGCCCGGAACCGTCGTCGCCATCCGCTCATCGACCCAGATAAAGCCGTCCTGATCGGTGCGCACCAGATGCTGCACCATCTCACTGCACGGGCGCAACCCCACATCGACGAACGCGGCATCGACCGGGATGCGACGTTGTTGGCCATCGCGCGAAACGACGATTTCCTCAACATTCATGGATCCCACCACTTCATCAACTGTATACCCCGTCAGGATTTCCACATTCGGGCGCTGACCGACGGCGTGCATTATTGGCAATGAGACGTCGTGCGACTCTGGAACAATCAGATAGACCTTCTCGGCAGTGCGCGCCAGTTCGGCGACGCCGCGCAACGCCCGGTGCGTCGCCCCGATGACTGCGGCCGTCTTCCCTGCCAGCAGATGCGCATGCGTGGTGACCGAGTAGCCCAACCCCTGACCGAGCAGTTCCTGCGCCCCCGCCGCTTTGAGGCGCACCGGCGTCGCACCGGTGGCCACAATCACGGCAAGCGCCTCGATCACGCCATGGTTGCGCGTCTCGACGCGAAAACCCTGGTCTGAACGATGCACTGCCGTGACCGTATCACGGATTGTGCGGTCGGTCTGCATTGCGATCTTGCGCTCAAAAATGCGCACCGCCTCCTCGCCGGCCAGATACTCGACCTCCTCCTGCCCGACCAGGTTCTGCCGCCAGCCGGCCTTGCCGCCCAACGACTCATAGATCATCACAAAATCGAGCTGCTTGCCCAGCGCATACATCCCGGCGGAGAGCGCCGCTGCGCCGCCGCCGATGATAATGAGTTCCCGCATGATGCCCTCCCTGTCACGCCAGACGCTGCGTGCACCTGTTGCACTACGCTCATCGTTGCGCTCCTCGCCGTAGTATACCAGACTCCTCTCGCGTTCAAACAGGTTTTGACATGCGCTCGTTCCTGTGCTATACTTTCATACCGCTGTGCAGAAATCGCACAGGCATTTTATTGTCTGCGTTTTGGCCCCAAACTAAGGCGTGGCTGTCGCTACGACCAGTGAAGGGCAAAGATTTTTTTTGCAAAGTGACCAAGATGATGGCGGACGCACGCGCGTCGCGCGCGATGGGGAGGACAGGAGCAGCATGCCGACAATCAATCAGCTGGTTCGGAAGCCGCGCAAGCGGGTCACGAAGAAAGTCAAGGCGCCTGCGTTGCGTTTCAGCCTGAATGTCTTGAAGGGGAAACTGACACGCGGCAAAGGGTCGCCATTCAAACGCGGCGTCTGTACGCAGGTCAGAACGATGACCCCGAAAAAGCCCAACTCGGCGCTGCGCAAAATTGCGCGCGTGCGGTTGTCGAACGGGATGGAAGTGACCGCGTACATTCCAGGCGAAGGGCACAACCTGCAAGAACACTCGGTCGTGTTGATCCGCGGCGGGCGCGTGAAGGACCTGCCTGGCGTGCGCTACCACATCGTGCGTGGCACACTCGACGCGCAGGGGGTCGCCAATCGTAAGCAGGGTCGTTCGAAGTACGGCACAAAGAAAGCCAGTGCGGTTCCGGCAAAGAAGAAGTAAGGTTCACGATGCAGCGCAGCGGCAGTCGCCGGCTGCAACCTGTGTGATGAGGTAGCCTATGCCCCGTCGAGGCACGATTGAGCGGCGTATTCCACCGCCAGACCCACGCTTCAACAGCGTGCTGGTGCAGCAGTTTATTAATAAGGTCATGCAGCGCGGCAAAAAGAGCATCGCCGAAAAGATCGTCTATCAGGCGTTCGACCTGGCGGCAGAGCGCTTGAAGAAGCCCGCGCTGGAGATCTTCGAGACTGCCATACGCAACGCGGGACCTGTGATCGAGGTCAAGCCGCGGCGCGTTGGCGGCGCCACGTATCAGGTGCCGGTCGAGGTCAAGAGCGACCGCCGGCAGTCGCTGGCGATGCGCTGGTTGCTCATGTCGGCGCGCGCACGTTCGGGCAAGCCGATGTATGAGCGCCTGGCCGCCGAGTTGATCGATGCGTACAATAATACCGGCGCAACGATCAAACGAAAAGAGGATGTGCAGCGCATGGCGGAAGCCAATCGCGCCTTCTCGCACTACGGGCGGTTCTGATAGGCAGATCGATCTAAATCCGAACAAACACGCTTGCACCTGTGACGCAGTTGGCGTTGGCTGAGCCTGTCGAAGCCAACACCAATCACGAGATTGTCTCATATCCGGTTGATCTTCCTGTGAGACGACAGGCGACGGCGTGACAATGGCAGCGAGCGCCATACGGTCTCCGGCGACCAGATGCGAATTGAGCGGTACACCTAGTGCAGAAGAGGGGAGAGTATCTCATGCCTCGTGAAGTGCCGTTAGAGCGGATACGAAACATTGGCATCATCGCCCATATCGATGCGGGGAAGACGACCACGACCGAGCGCATCCTGTTCTATACCGGTCGCACCTACAAACTCGGCGAGGTGCATGAAGGCACCGCGGTGATGGACTGGATGGAACAAGAGCGTGAGCGCGGCATTACGATCACGGCCGCTGCCACCACTGCTGAGTGGACGGTCGAAGGGACGCCGTATCGCATCAATATTATCGATACTCCTGGTCACGTCGACTTCACCGCGGAAGTTGAGCGGTCGCTGCGTGTTCTCGACGGCGGTGTGGTGGTGTTCGACGCCGTCGCCGGGGTCGAGCCGCAGTCGGAGACAGTGTGGCGGCAGGCGGATAAGTACCGCGTGCCGCGGATCTGCTTCGTCAATAAGATGGACCGGATCGGCGCCAACTTCTTGCGCACAGTGGACATGATCAAAGAGCGCCTCGGCGCAAAACCGGTTCCCATTCAGGTTCCGATTGGCTCGGAGGATCGCTTCCGTGGCATTGTCGACCTGATCACCAACAAGGCGTTTATCTACGTCGATGATCAGGGGAAGCGCGAAGAACTGGAAGCGATCCCGGCGGAGGTCGCCGACGAGGCGGAACGCCTGCGCAATGAGATGATCGAAGCGATCGCCGAGACCGACGATGAGTTAATGCTCCTCTATCTCGAAGGAGAAGAGCTCAGCGTTGAAGAACTGCGCCGCGCACTGCGCAAGGCCACGATTCAGGGCAAGTTGGTGCCGGTGCTGTGCGGCGCCGCCCTGCGCAATAAAGGAGTGCAGCGCCTGCTCGACGCGGTGGTGTACTACCTGCCGTCGCCGGTTGATATTCCGCCGGTGCGCGGCACGCGCCCCGGTCAGGTCGCCGGCGACGATGGCGTTGAGATGATTACACGACCGACGTCGGAAGATGCGCCGTTTACCGGTCTGGTGTTCAAGATCGTCTCCGACCCGTTCGTCGGCAAACTGGCGTATTTCCGGGTCTATTCCGGCAAACTGGAGACCGGCTCCTACGTGCTCAACTCGACGCGCAATCAGCGCGAACGCATTGGTCGCCTGTTGCAGATGCACGCCAACCATCGCGAGGAGATCAAGGAGGTCTATGCCGGCGACATCGCAGCCATGGTCGGTCCCAAGCAGAGCTACACCGGCGATACGATCTGCGATCCGAACGATCCCATCGTGCTGGAAAGCATCCGTTTCCCGGAGCCGGTCATTCAACTGGCGATCGAGCCGAAGACAAAGGCCGACCAGGATAAACTGGCGATTGCGCTGAGCAAACTGGCGGAAGAAGACCCGACGTTCCGCGTCTTCACCGATCAGGAGACCGGGCAGACGATCATCGCCGGCATGGGGGAACTTCACCTCGAGGTGATTGTTGATCGCATGCGCCGCGAATATAAGGTCGAAGCCAATCAGGGCAAGCCACAGGTGGCATATCGCGAGTCGATTACAGTCCCGGCGGATGTGGATAGCAAATTCGTGCGGCAGAGCGGCGGCAAAGGCCAGTATGGCCACGTCAAGTTGCAGGTCGAACCGCTCGAGCGCAGCAAAGGGTTCGAGTTCGTCAATGCGATCGTCGGCGGCGTCATTCCGCGCGAGTATATCCCGGCAGTGGAAGCCGGCGTCAAAGAGGCGATGGCAAGCGGCGTGATTGCGGGCTACCCGGTCGTCGATATCAAAGTCACGCTCTACGATGGCTCCTACCACGAGGTCGACTCGTCGGAAATGGCGTTCAAGATCGCCGCCTCGATGGGGCTGAAGGAAGCAGTGCGCAAGGGCCGTCCGATCCTGCTCGAACCGGTGATGAAGGTCGAGATTGTCACGCCGGAAGATTTTCTCGGCGCTGTGCTCGGCGACATCAATTCGCGCCGTGGTCACGTCGAAGGTATGGAAGCGCGCGGCAATGCGCAGGTCATCCGGGCCTACGTCCCACTGGCCTCCATGTTCGGCTATACGACCGACCTGCGCTCGGCGACGCAGGGGCGCGCAACGTCATCGATGGAGTTTGCCTATTACCAGCCGCTGCCGGAGGCGTTGGCAAAGGAGATTATCGAAAAACGGCGCGGCTAGTCCGTCGTATGTTCAAGGCACCGATTTGTAAGCACACTGCAAGGAGCAATACAAAGCAATGGCAAAACAGAAGTTTGAGCGCACCAAGCCGCACGTCAACGTCGGCACCATTGGTCACGTCGACCACGGCAAGACCACGCTGACCGCCGCGATCACCAAGGTGCTCGCCCTGCAAGGCGCGGCGCAGTTCGTCTCCTACGACCAGATC
>CALGYB010000129.1 GCA_937935075.1 uncultured Roseiflexus sp.
ACTGACCGCGAGTTAGTATGAGAACCAGGAACCGCCTCGCCCCACTCCTCAAGTCGGGCAGTGCCGAAACCGGTTGTACACGCCGCGATATGTTTTTCGAACCAGGAACCGCCCCCACCCCCTGCCCCACCCCTGCCCCCCGGCGGGGGGAGGGAGTGGGAGGCGCATAAAACATTTCCGCCCATTTTTGCAATGAGTCAATCCTGCCCCCCACAGCGGGGAGAGGGAGTGGGAGGCGCATAAAACATTTCCGCCCATTTTTGCAATGAGTCAATCCTGCCCTCCCCCCGGCGGGGGGAGGGAGTGGGAGGGGGGAGGGGAGCCATGTTCCCTCTCTTGTCCCTCGGTAGAAGAAGGGGGGGATGAGGGAAAAAAGAAGGGCATCGAGACGGCACAGGCGCGGCAGCGCCTCCCCGCCCCACGGTACGGGCAAGGCGGCGCCTCGCCCCAACACGGCGCCGACGCAGTGCTGCTGCGCTCGGCGCGCGAGACCTTACAACGGCGTTATCCCCAGATGACAGGATTGCTATCCGCCCATCTTGCAGGATAGTGCGCCTTCCGCTATAGTAGCGTCAGAAGAAGCCATCGATCAGGGCATCTACTTTACACCATGCGCGCATTGATTACCGGTATCAATGGGTTTGTGGGCGGGCACCTGGCAGAACACCTGCTCACAACCGACACGTGGGAGGTTGCTGGACTTGCTCGCCAACCCGCACTTGCGCTCGAAACGCTGGACGGACGGGTCAACTACATCGCCGCCGACCTCAACGACCCCGATCAGACGCTCAGAGCGCTCGCCAGCGTCCGTCCCGACGTTATCTTTCATCTCGCCGGCCAATCGAACGTACCACGCGCCTTTGCCGACCCGCACACAACGGTGCAGACCAATGTCGGCGCGCAGATCAACCTGTTTCTCGGTGTGCTGCAATTGCGGATCGATCCGCTGATCATCATCGCCAGCAGCAATGAAATCTACGGCATGGTGCGCCCGGAAGAATTGCCGATCACCGAACAGACGCCACTGCGCCCGGTCAATCCGTATGCAGTGAGCAAAGCGGCGCAAGACCTCTTCGCCTACCAGTACCACATCAGTCACCACTTGCGCACCATCCGGCTGCGACCATTCAATCATATCGGTCCACGTCAGACAGAGGCGTTCGTCGTGCCAGCCTTCGCGGCACAGATCGCGCGAATCGAAGCCGGGCTGCAACCGCCAGTGCTGCGCGTCGGCAACCTGACGGCGGAACGCGACTTCAGCGATGTGCGCGACATCGCGCGCGCGTATGAACTCGCCGCGCTTCACGGCGAGGTTGGCGCGGCGTATAATGTCGGCAGCGGTCGAGCGGTCAGTGTGCGACGCATCCTGGACATCCTGCTGACCTTCAGCACGCACGATATTCAGATCGAACCAGATCCGTCGCGTATGCGCCCATCCGATGTGCCGTGCGTGGTGTGCGACGCGGCGCGCTTCCGCACCGATACCGGATGGATGCCGCATATCCCGCTCGAGCAGACCCTGTTCGACACACTTGAATACTGGCGTTCCCAGGTACAGGAGCAACTATGAAGGCAGTCATTCTGGTCGGCGGGCTTGGCACCCGTCTGCGACCGCTCACATGCAACACGCCGAAACCGATGATTCCGCTGGTCAACCAGCCGTTCATCGTCCACATGCTCGAAAATCTGCGCAATCAGGGGATCGAGGAGGTCATTCTGTGCGTTCAGTACCTGGCCGACCGGTTCCGTGAGGCGCTTGGCGATGGTTCGGCGTTAGGGTTGAAAATCCGCGTCATCGAAGAGCCGGAACCGCTTGGCACCGCCGGCGCAGTGAAAAATGTCGAGCATCTGCTCGACGGCTCAACGTTCGTCTTCAACGGCGATGTGTTGACCGACCTCGACCTGCGGGCGATGCTGGCATTCCACCGGGAGCGCGGCAGCAAATTGACCATTGCGCTGACCCCGGTCGAAGACCCGACCGCGTATGGGCTGGTTGAAATGGACGAGACCGGTCATATCCGCCGCTTCATGGAAAAACCGCGCGTCGATGAGATCACCTCAAACCTGATCAATGCCGGCGCCTACATCATCGAACCGGAACTGTTCCGCTATGTCCCGCCCAAACAGCATTACATGTTCGAGCGCGGGCTGTTTCCAGTGGTGCTGCAAACGCGCGACCCAATGTATGGATACCCGTCACCCGCGTACTGGACCGACATCGGCACGCCGTCGGCATACCTGGAGGTGCACCACGACATCCTGGTAGGCAAGGTGCGCTACCGTTTCCACGGCGAAGAGATCGGCAACCGCGTCTGGCTGGTCGGCGATGCCGACATCCACCCCCGCGCTCAGGTGATCGGTCCGGTCGTCATTGGTCCAGGAGTAAAAATCGGGGCTGGCGCACAGATCATCGGTCCGACGGTCATCGGCGCAGGATGCGTCATCGGCGCGCAGGCGCGGATCGAAGGCGCCGTTCTCTGGGACGGCAACCAGATCGCCGAGGGGGTGGCGTTGCGCTCGTGCGTCGTGGGCAGCCGCAATCAGATCGGCGCGCGCACCCACATCACCGACGGCGCCGTCATCGGCGATGCGTGCATCATCGAAGCAGACAATCGCCTGGAGCGTGGCATCCGCATCTGGCCCGAAACCCACCTGAAAGAGCGTTCGATCTCCTTCTGACAAGTGGCTGCACGAGGCGTGCTATAATGACGCGGCGCGCTCCACATGACGGAGCGCACCAGCAAGACTGCAGAAGGAGCACGATGATGGCACGTGTCGCAATCAACGGCTTCGGTCGGATCGGTCGTCAGAGCTTCAAAGCAATGCTCGAACAGTACCCCGACGACCTGGAGATCGTCGCAATAAATGATCTGACCGATAACGAAACGCTAGCGCACTTGCTGCGCCACGATTCGACGTATGGCGCGTTCGACGGCGATGTCACCGTCACAAACGACCGGATCAGCGTCACGTTCTACGGTGAGGATGGCGACGAACGTCAGATCGATATTGTGGCGCTCGAGGAGCGTGAACCGGCAAAATTGCCGTGGCGCGACCTGGGCATCGACATCGTTATCGAGTCGACCGGGCGTTTTACCGATGCCGAGAAGGCGCGCGCACACCTGCAGGCTGGTGCTCGCAAGGTCATCATCACAGCGCCCGCCAAAGGCGAAGACATCACCATCTGCCTTGGCGTCAACGAGGATCGCTACGACAACGCCGTGCACCATATCATCTCGAATGCCTCGTGCACCACAAACTGCCTGGCGCCAGTCGCCAAGGTGCTCAATGACCGCTTTGGCATTCGCCGCGGGCTGATGACCACCATCCATTCCTATACCATGGACCAGAACTTGCAGGACAACGTCCACAAGGACCTGCGGCGCGCACGGGCGGCAGCGATGAATATCGTACCGACCACCACCGGCGCAGCGCGTGCCGTGGCGCTGGTCATCCCCGAACTCAAAGGAAAGTTCGACGGGTTCGCCGTGCGCGTGCCAACGCCCACCGTTTCGATGATCGACTTTGTGGTCGAACTCGAGCAGAGCGCCTCGGTCGATGAAATCAATGAGACCTTCCGTGAAGCGGCGCAGAGCAAGGAACTGGAAGGCATTCTGGAAGTGACCGAAGAGGAACTGGTGTCAACCGACTTCATCGGTTCGACTGCATCGGCGATTGTCGATCTGCCGCTCACCATGTCGCTGGGAGGCAACCTGGTCAAGGTCATTGCCTGGTACGACAACGAGTGGGGCTACGCAACGCGCGTCGCCGACCTGACGGCGTTCATCGCTGATGAGATTGAGGAGTAAAACATCCCCCGGTGGAGCCGTTGCAATGCGACGGCTCCACCGGGGGCGGTCAGGCGACACTATCTACGATGCCAACGCTCCCGCTATGCGGCGCAACTCGCGGTTCCGGCTCAGGCGTCCCAGAATGTTACGCTTAGCGTTGTAGACCGCCGTGACGCTCTCGAAAAGATCGCGGCGCATTTCATAGATCTCCCCCGGCTTGCGCCCCATCACGAATGAATGATAGACCACGCACCGCTCGGCATCTCCTGCCAGGAGGTCATCGATCACATGCCAGAACTCCTCGCGCGACACTCGATCGATCACATCTTCGTCCGGCGCATCGAATGTCTGATCAAATCCCCGCGTCAGCGCTTCGGGAAGCACCTCCGCCCACGACTGCGACCGCGCACAGTCGATGACCACGCAACTGGCGCACATCTGGAGATAGTGCAACAGCGATCCAAGCGTTGGGAATGCAGCAAATCGTTCTGGCGTGATCGCCTGCCAGAAGCGGGTAAAGACCGAACCGACGAAGTATTCGCTGCTCTCCCCTGTACTGCTGAAGGCGCTGCTCCGCCGCACCCAACTCTCGACCAGCGCACGATACTGATAGAACAGGATTTCCCATGCCGCTTCACACCGCTCAACCAGCGCCCGCCGGAACAATTCGTAGGCAAAGCGCGTATCGTGCGGCTGCCCGCGAAAGAACCGATCACTCTCGATCTGACAGTATCGCTGAAGTTCAGACAGATGCATGCCTGTAATTGTCTGCATATCGATATCCGCGCGTTCGTACCCGCCACTCCGTCTGCGAACGTTCCTGGACTGCGCCTCGGATGATGTGCGAGGCATTGCCTGCGTGGATATACTGCTCTGCTGCATCAATGTCTCCTCGTCGATCGCTTGCCTGCATATGCCGTTTGTATTCCCTGCACTTCTTCTCACATTGTAGTGATCGAGTGCGTATGCGAGAATGTTATCAGGATGAAAACCAGATGATAAAAATACGATGATCAATGGTAACAGCCGATTACAATCGAGAAATCATTAATTTCGGTGTAATGAGTTTTAACTTTTTCGACGGACAGATGAAGCCAGGGCGTGGCACATCCCTCTCCAACGTCAGTCGGCAAAGATGCCCCGTTCCGCGTTGAGGAGGGCAACCAGTTCCGCCAGGGTGAGCGCCGGACCGATATTCTCGGTCGAGTCGCTCCAGCATCCCCAATACCCATCGCGATCAACACGCCAGAACGCGCGCCCCAGGTAGTGTCCGGTGCGCGGGTCGTGGACGGGAACGCTATCGCGGATGGCGGAGAGCGGAGCGCGGGGCGGACCCCAGACGACCAGCGTATCGGGGCGCGCCTGACGCGGATGGCGTTCGGGGCGGATGTGGGCAGTCAGATGCGGATACCAGAAATCGCGCGGGCGGGTCACAAGCGGCAGAGGGCGCTCCAGTGCATCGAAGAACCACAGCGGTTCACCGGCATTCAACCGGATGATCGACAAACCGGCAAAATCCGAGTCGATCGTGATGCGCGCGTAGATCGTGAACGCGCGCAGCGGCTGGGCAAGGCGCAACACATCAGCGATGAGCGACCGCTGCGCATCGGGCATGCGCCACATGAGGTCCTGAGCAGTTGGGGCATAGATCAGCGCTTCCATAGATGTCTTACTATCTGTCTACTGAGGTATGCTTGGTGAGTGATCTTGAGGCTAACCAAAGACGTGTGCAAGATGCGCGCCCCTTTACGTATCATAGCCCCGATCAACCCCGAATGCAGTAGGAGAAGAGTCCCTCTTTTTATGGTTAAATGTGTCCTGCGCCCCTCCTTTCTCTTTTCTCCACCCTCCTTCTCCCACACGGGAAGAAGGGAGCGGTTTTTTCCCTCATCCCCCTTGCCCCCTTCACCCACCAGGGGAGCAAGGGTCATTTTTCCCCCTTATCCCCCTACCCCCCTTCTCCCACCAGGAGAGAAGGGGGCGGTTTTTCCCCTCACCCTCCTGCCCCCTCTCCCCTATGGGGAGAGGGGGGTGTTGCCCCTCATCCCCCCTCCCCCATGCTCACCAGGGGAGCAGGTCGAAACCATTGCAGCGCGCCCGCGCCAACGACCCTTCCCCATGCTCACCGGGGGATCAGGGGAGGGCGCGGCGCCACCTCGCCCGTATCGTGGGACGGGGAGGCGCTACGCCCAAGATGGGTGCGCAAGAAGGGGAAACCACCAGAAACAACCGTAGACGACGGAGGGGCGGTTGTGATACGTCAGGAAGCACAACGTCTCATCTGCTGCTCCACGCATTGCACTGCTGATCGAGACGGCAGATCACGCACAAACGTAAACATCCGCGTCGAGGCACGTCGCCCCCTGACGCAGGGCTGCACGAGGCAGAGGACACGACAGCGCCTTGTGTGCCATCAATCCAGCAACTCAGCCATCTGACAGGAGGAAGCCAAGCCTATCGAGACGCCGAGCGCTGCATTCAGGCAAAGGAGCTAACAGCGCCGGGCAATGCAGCCTGGAGCCTGCGATGAAAGGCACAACGACGCCTGCCGCAGGCGCCCTCACGCCGACGGGGCGTTGCGTCGGGCAAGCGCCAGTTCAATGGCGCGCAGCACGGTGACGCGATTGCGATGCGCCTGTTCGTACTCCCTGAGCGCAACGAGCGTCGCTTCATCCAGATTTTCAACGAGTGCAGCCGCCTGTTTCGCGTTCAGAGCATCGTAACCGGAAACCGGCGCTGCCTCGCCAGACTCTGCTGAAACCGCAGGCGCGTCGCTCTCTTCCGCCGTTGTGGGCGTGAACGGCGCAGCAACGGCGCTCTCCGCCGCCGCTTCAGCAACGACCGTCTCGCCTTCGCCTCCCGCTGCCGGCTCAACCGGCGCAGCAACGGCGCTCTCCGCCGCCGCTTCGGAAGCGCTGACCGTCGTCGACTCAGCGACGGGCGCATGTCCATCGCCGGTTGGCGTGGCAAGGGGAGCGCGCACCGCAAGAATCTGATCGAGCGCTCTGCTGATCTGATCGACCCGCTCGTGAAGAAGATTGATCGAATCGCGTGTCGGCAGGTCAAGGGCGGCGGCAAACATCCTCCCGCGACGTTCGATTTCTTCCTGGAGCGTCTGCTGGAGCACGCGCCCCTCATGCCCGACCTCGCGGGTCACACTCTGATCCCCGATCAACCGGTTGCGGACCGCCTCGACGTGGCTGAGCCGATCACGAGCAACCTGTTCGCCACGCGCCGCCAGACGATCAAGCAGTTGCTCCAGTTCATCGTCTGCCAGCGTAATGGCGCCGAGCATTGCCAGCAGACTCTTGCGCACGACATCGCGGGTTGTATCGAGCACCATGATCGATGCCTCCTCTATACTTTTCCTGCGCATGAGCCGCAGGTATAACGCGCTGCGTTATACCTTTAGTATACCACAGATCGTCAAGCAAGGCAGGGAGGGCTTCAGAACTTCCGTGAGCCACGGAAGCGACCGGTGAGCGCCTGCGGGGGCGCCCCTCCTTCCACCAAGACCCTTGACAGGAAGATCAACCGGATATGAGACCATCTCGTGACCGGCGTGGGCTTCGACCGGCTCAGCCAACGCCAACTCGAACACAATCTCGGCACGAATAAGAGTTTCCCACATCGGCGTGGGCTTCGACCGGCTCAGCCAACGCCAACCGCTTCACAGGTGCAAGCGTGTTTGTCCGGATGGAGATTGATCTTCCTATGAGATCTGACAGGCATATCCGGCACAGGGTTCATTCGGATGGTCAGATGCCGTACCGGGACAGGTTCACGGCGGAGACCTCAAGGATCGGGGATGTCCTCGCCACGCCCACGGGCAACGTTCAACATTCCACGTCCCACCTTCAACCGGCGCCCTTCCACGAACCTGATATAATGCTACTATATTGCAGCGGAAAGGAGCAACCCCATGCTCAGCGAGAGCATTCAGCAGGCGATCAACAAACAGATCACCTACGAGTTTTCGGCGTCCCACGCATACATGGCGATGGCAGCATACTTCGAGTCACTGTCGCTAACCGGCTTTGCCCACTGGTTCCGGTTGCAGAGCGAGGAGGAACGCGAGCACGCGCTGCGCTTCTTCGATTATGTCAATGATCGCGACGGGCGCGTGACCCTCGGCGCAATCGACGAGCCGCAGAACGAGTTTGCCTCGCCGCTCGACGCCTTCGAGCACGCGCTGGCGCACGAGCAGCGGGTCACTGCCGCCATTCACGCGATCTACGCCCTCGCCGCGCAGGAGAACGACTATGCCACGATGAGCATGCTCCAATGGTTCATCGATGAGCAGGTCGAAGAGGAGAAGAGCGCGCAGGAGATCATTCAGCACCTGAAGCTGATCAACGGCGATGGAACCGGGTTGCTGTTGCTCGACCGGCGGCTGGCGGAGCGAGAGGGGGAAGAGGAAGAGTAGGGGCGGGCGTCAACCCTCCGCCCGGCGGCTGATGCGATGTGAATACCTGTTCCGCTCTTCGCCTCCCCGCCCGGCGGTTGATGGAGTTTGATTAAGTATTCTGCTCTCCGCCTCCCCGCCCGGCGGCTGATGCGATGTGAATACCTGTTCCGCTCTCCGCCTCCCTGCCCGGCAGTTGATGGTTCTTGAACAATGACTCTGCTCTCCGCCTCACCGCCCGGCGGTTGATGCGATGTGAATACCTGTTCCGCTCTCCGCCTCCCTGCCCGGTGGTTGAAGCCGCAGGCTCCGGCTGCAAAGCCCGCCTGCGCGGGCTGGACGTGGCGATACCGGATTAATTTCTCAAAAACCATAAGCCCTCGCTAAGGACACGAAAGCCCCTGCAGGGCTGAGGCGCTGCGGGCTGAAGCCCTCACTAGAGCCTGTTATGCACTTCAGAGATACACGTGGTATGATTTCAGTATGACACGTCAACCCTATCCCAGCGATGTGAGCGACGCGGAGCGGGCCTTCGTCGCTTCGACCGGCTCAGGCGCCGCGCTCCCCCCTCCCTGACCTTGATGACCGAAGACGCCCCGCAGCGCGACCACGCGCTGCGCCCCCCCTTTCCCCCCCTGCGGGGGGCAGGGGGGGCGATTGCATCGTCCGCGCTTCGGCAGGCTCAGCGCATCGCACGGGAGCGCCCTGGCGCATGACGCCCAACGCTCCGCCGCCGTGCGCCGTGGGGCGCCGTCTCTCAGCAAACCCGGCGCCGGCTGAAGGCCGGGGTCTTTGCAACGCTCGTCCATGATCTGCGCGCGCTCCCCCTTTCCCCC
>CALGYB010000130.1 GCA_937935075.1 uncultured Roseiflexus sp.
TGAGCAAACGGATCGCCCATCCAAGCGTGAGCGCCATGTCCTGCGGCGAAAGATTGCGCAAATGTTGCTGGCTTGCTGCCAGCAGATTGCGGTAGTACTCAATCGTCTGGTTCGAACGGATAACGACGCGACCATTGTTGACAATCGCCTGCAGATAGGCGAAGAAGGCTTTCCCATCCTTGCGGGTGCGCAGATATGCCAGCACCTTCTGCGCTTCGTTTGGGTCAACGCGAGTATCGCGCAGCTTGAGCGCCATGGCTGATGCGCGTTCCATCAAGTCGTTTGTCATTCCGGTATTTCGCATAGTGCCCACTCCCAGGCGTCATCGAATGCACCACAAGCGCTGGCTGAGCCTGTCGAAGCCAGCGCCGAACGAACGACGGGTCAATGGGAACTGCTCTAATAACTCCGATCTGGACACTGGCGGTCGTCGCGGGGCCAGCGCAGGATGTCTGCCAAACGACGCACCTGTTCTTCCAATACCAGATGTTCATGACGCGCTGCCTGAAGCAAATCCGGAATGTCTCTCGCCTGCGGTGCAGGCATGTCGAAATCGTTGTAACACTGCTGCATCGGTTCCGTGATTTCAACCTTTGGCTCGACCACCTCAATGGTCCCCAGACACGCCGGTTTTCCGCCTCCTAGCTTGGGATACCATCGCGGCTCGCCAAGTCCCAGGGCAATCAGGAGCAGGCCAAGTTCACCCGGCATCAGGTTCTCGAAATCCATCCGAAACGTAAACGCGCTACCGACTGGACACACTTCGAGTGGAAGGTCGCCAGATGCCGGTTTGCCGTGCATGTAGAATTTGCGCCCTTTCAGACGATTCCTCGCGTCCAGATAGACCGGCGCTTCGGGGCGCGGACGGAACAATTGTGGCGTACCCATTATTTCCGTTTGCTCGCTGGTAAGGACGGCATCACTGAAGCGCACCTGTCCCTGGTAACCCAGCGCGCCAAAGATCCGCTGTGATACATCTACGCTCTCTGGTTTCTCCGATGCTTTGAGTTCGCGCGGCAGTTGACGGGCTCGCGTCACACTCACCGAAGAAGACGAAATCGCTTCAACAATGCTGCGAATGCACCCTTTGATCGAAGTACCTGGAATGACCGGCGTCCCATTGACGCGGAAATGCGCCTTGACCATCGGATAACGTTGATTGCGCGTTTGTTCGAGCAAACCAGAGGCGACGTGCACCGGTGATCGTGCGATGATGCGTGCGTGCAGCACACCGTTCAGGTGCGTATAGCGATGATGTCCTTCGGGCGCGCGGCGTTCGACCCGCGACGCAAACGGCACAAAATCATACGGCTTGGGCAGCGGTTGTGCGCCGCCACGGTTGCGCCGGTCGTTGCTCATCGTCGTTCCTCCTCTGCCAGCCCTGCCAGCCGCACGAGTTGCAGCGCACCGAGCGGCGCGCGGTACAGCACGTACTTGATCGCCGGTCGCTTATCGGTTTGCAGGATCATCGCCTTCGCCGGTCGCTCGATTTCCCACGGCTCGCCTTCGCACGTCAGCGGGCAGGCGCCCTCGATAAAAAGTTCCGCTTCGCTCAAGACGAGCAGATCATAGGCGTCGTCGTCCAATCGCTTCCAGCGCGCTTCGGCGCGCTCCGAAAAGGCATGCCCGAAATCGCCGCGGATGTTGAGACGTTCGATGTCACTCAGTTGCGTTATCGGACGCAGGTTGGCGCTCCCATCTGCCGGCACAACATCCCACAACGATGCGCCGCCGAAGGTCCAGCACGGGATTCCCACGTATTCACGGACCACACGGCGCACTTCGGCGCCGGTCGCTTCGCGTAGGCGGTACATATAGCCAACGTTGTTCATAATCCGATCTCCCGTCTCCACGCAGGCATGCATGCCTTCCAGATCGCCTTGACCTGATCGGCGCCTTCGGCGTGCAGCCGCACCCCCATCGTTTCTTCCTCCTGGAAGCGCAGACCCTCCGGCAGCGGTGCGGTGTCATCGGCGGGGAAATCATAGGCGCGATAGGCGTCGCCGCCGAAGGCGCCCACGCCGCCGAAATGACCGGCGGGCAGGCGGATGTCTCTGCCGACCAGCCGCAGCGCATTCCCTTCCAGCACACAGGTCGGGTACAGGATGTCGAGGCTATCGAACGATGCCGTGATACGCCCCAGTCCACGCGATTTCCCGAACCCCAGTGCAACACGCTCTTCCGCCAGATCGCGCAGCGCCAGCCCCAGCAACCCCAATTGCGCCAGTGTCACGTTCTTGAAGTCGATCCGCGTCGGAAACTCACCGCTCACGACAGTTTCGTAGTTGAACGGACCGACGGCAACCGAGCCGTATACGCGGTCAATGGCGACACCGTTCCGCTCTTCGGTAACGACGTGTTTGCCGTAAGCATCGGCGAAGCGCACGCGCCCCGCCAGCGCCGTGCTGCCGAAGAGTTGCGCCACAAATGAAGAGAGGCGGTAGACAGCAGCGGTACCAATCTTTTCACGCATCGCCTCAATTGCCCGACCCGAGTTGTAGCGCATATCCTCGAGACCTTTGTACCGCGCGCCGTCGCCAAGCGGATTGTCGGCAAGCGGGATGAGTCGGGCATCTTCCGGTATCTTCTCTGCCTCATCGAACTGCCGGCGTCGCTCTTTTCGTTCCTTTTGCAGCGCGTCGCCGTCGAGGGTGCGGCAGATGCGTTCGCAATGGGCGCGGATTACTCCCTTGAGCGAGGGACCCGGCAGGTAGATCGCGCCTGCTGCATACTGCGAACCGCTGCCGTCGGAGACGGCGTACTTCGTGCGCACAAACTGCATGTCGGGCAAGGTCGGGTCGCCGCCGCCGGTCTCACTCGCCTTGATGAGGATCGGACCGTCGGGGCGGATGGTCAGGCGCAGCGTCCCGTTCAGAAAGGTCGCTTTATGCATTGATCATCTCCTTCGCCTGCTCAGGTTGCTCAAGCACTGCGCGGAACGCGGCAACCCATTCCCGCTCTTGATCAGCGCCGACTGCCTCGCCGCCGCTGTTGAGCCAGGCAATGACATCATCGACGCCGGCCACGCCTTCGCGCACAGCGATGTAACGAATCTCCGGCGCTTCGCGTCCCTCGCGCCCGACCAGTTGCACATATCCCAAACCGCGCGAGCGGAACCCGCCGATCTGCACCTCGCCGCGCTGCCATGGCTTGAGCGCCGCCAGCAGCATGCCCAGTTGCCATGGCGCAGCATTTTCGACGACCAGATCAAAATGGAAGCGCGCGCCGGCAGGAACGACCTCGTAATCGTAGAGCAGCCCAGGTTCAGCCGTTTCGGTATCGCGGTTGATGCCCACGCCGTTGCGCGTCTCGAACTGACCAAACCAGAGTCGGTGGTCAACATGCGCATCTTTGAAGAACACCCGCCCCGCGACCCACGGCGCGCCGAAGGTCAGGTCGATCAGGGTTGAGGCGCGCCAGATGGCTTTGCTCAGTTCCATGTCATCATCGTGCTGCTCTTTCAACTGGCTGATCTCTCGGCGCATATGGGCTTCGATTTGTTCGAGGTCGAACGCCTGATCGGGCTGGACGGCGCGCACCAGGGACTCAACCTGCGCGCGCACAGCGCCTTTGAGCGACGCGCCGGGGATGAAGGGACGGTCGAAGGCATCGCGTAGCACCGGCAGGTCGTTGGCAATGATCTCGGTTGTCCGCCCCGCGCCGATGCGCAGCGCCGTCAGCGCCAGCAGATCGCCGCGCACCGTCAGGCGATTGTGCAGCGCGGCGAAGGAATAGATCGGTTCACGCGACACTGACGACCTCCTTCAGATGATCGAAACCGTTCGCCTTTTTGGCGTACACAAAGGCGCGATTGATGTACCCAAGATAGAGTTGCATCAGGCGCACCTGGATGCGCGGCTTGAGCGCATCGGCGTCGGCGATGCCCATGTGTTTCAAAGAATCAACGACTTTTTCGGTCTCATCGCGTCCCAGTTCGCTGATATCGCGGATGACGCGATGACCGAATTCTTTCCAGTTTGTATCGTCACGCCCGATCTGATAGCGGATAAACCCGGCAGTCACCTCAACCGAGCCAGACTCCATCGCGGCATCCAGCAGGTTGCGCAACTGACTCTCTTCCATCTTCTCTTTGCCGCACAACTGAAGCACTGCCTGGTTGGCGCGGCGCACCAGTTTGTCGAGTTGCGCGCCAATCGCCTGGTCGAGCGCCAGTTCGCGGCGCAGTTCGTCACTGCTCTGCGGATCCATGCTCTTCCTCCCAATCGATCAAATGAAAGTCATCGCAGATGCGCACCTGCCCGAACCCCTCCTGGCGACGCTCGCCGATGCCGTCGCGTTCGAGGCGTTCCAGGGCGGCGTAATTATCATCGGTCAGCGGGCGCTGCGCCTCGAACACGTACAGGCTGCCGAAGCGCACGGCGATGTGTGACGTTTTGGGGCGCTGCCAGAGGGCGTGCCATCCTGCTACGATCCGCGTTGTGGTAAATGAGCGCACGAGCCGCGCCTCGATGCCGGTGGCGTCGCGCAGCATATCAGCGCTCAGTTCCTGGGTTGGCAGCCAGCCATCGCGCAACAGAATGGCATCGGAAACCAGGTTGACGGTGAACGCCTCACCGGAAAGACGCCACGCTGCGCCGCCGAGCGCCTGGTAGCGATCAATCTGCCGGGTGAACCGTCTGGTCAGCGCTTCCACCCGCTCGCGCATGCTGCGCTCAGCCGGAAGATCGCGCAGTGTGATCCGCACCCCGCCGATGCCGGTTGTCTGGCGCGCGCCAAGGCGATCAATCCGCTGTGTGACAAGGTCCGTTATCTGACGCCAGACAGCGGCGTCATCGAGATCGATCATCGCCAGGCTGCCGATGAAACGCGTTGGCGTGTCTGTTTCCAGCGTTGTCTCGTTGATGGCGAAAAAGGAATAGAGCAGGCTATCCTCTGCCGTGCCGCGCCGCCGGTTGATGGCCACGCGCGTGTGGATGCGCTGCGTGACATCGCGGAACTCTGGTCTCCCATCCGTGATGGTGTAGAACTTCTGACCGGCCGCTTCCCAGGGACGCCCCTCGGCATCAGTTGGCGCGTACACCAGCGCGGGCGGGGTCTGTTGTTCCCAGCACACCCGCTGCACCAGCGAGTCGCGGAGGCGACTCTCGCCCTTTGGCGTGATGGCGGTTGCGGGCAACGGGCGCACCCATGCGTCACCTTTGTGCATCGGGTAGGCATTGCGGCAGCGCAGCCGCCGCAGGAGCGCCGGATCGAAGCGCCCACTCCGATCCAACGCGCCGCCCAGCGCGCCAAACAGCGCCGCTCCCGGCACGAACGGCAGGCTGCGGCGGAACTGCGCGCCGGGCTTGCTCTCCGGGAAGGCGATCGGCTCACGCGCCTCGACTATCAGCAACGTCTCGTGCATTACGCTCCTCCCCCGCGCACCAGACCGCGCAACGCCTCTGCGAGAACGTCATCGTCCTGTACCTGACCGGCCACTGTCACCTGCACTCTTGTTGTCGCCCATCCGAGTCCGCGCGACTTCGCGCTGCCCCAGCGATCAACGACGCGCAATGCAGCCCACAGCAGCGCGACATGACCGAGGTCAGGGAGCGTGCCGACAATCGCCGGTCGAGCGGTGAAGCGCATCCCGCGCAGCGCCGTTTCCTGAAACAACAGGCGCTCATCCTCCGCCGTGCCGCGCCGACGGTTGAGCGCTACGCTGGGGCGGATCTGACTCAACCATTGCGGCACAGCCTGCGCCTCTCCGACATCAGCGATCAGACTGGCGAAGTGAAGCGGCGCTCGTTGCTGCGGCGAACCGAACATGCGCCGAATGATGGTATCGGTCTCGTCGCCGAAATTCTGCGGCACGCCGAGTCCAAGCGTGGCTGCAATCGCTTCGGCGGCGTGGCGCGTGCGCCCTTTGACCTGCGAGCCAGGGATGAGCGGACGCCCCCGGCTATCGCGCACGATCACCTTGTCGGCAAGCGTTCCGGCGCTGCCGCCTGCGCCGACACTCACGGGCGTATCGCTCAGCACTTCGAGATCAATGATGATATTGACCATTCTTGCTCCTCGACAACAACGGAGACCATGTCGTACATTTCGGCGAGATCGGGCCAGATTGTCTCGTATGCCCGATGCGCCAGCGGCAGCCAGGGAGGCGTTACAGGACGACGCAGCGTTGCGTCCGACGGTTGCCAGGCCTGTTCGATATGGTCGATCAGTGTGTCGCTCAGCGATGTTTGACGGACACGGGTGTACAGGTATTCCATGGCGCTGGCGATCACTCCAGGCGTTGTTTCCATCACGCGCCGCAGGCGGTAGAGTTGCGAGCGCGGGAAGGTGGCGCGTTTGAGCGCCCGCACCGTTTCCAGCAAACCGGCAAACTCGTGCCAGGTGTACGGGCGCGCAGTGAGGCGCCGATCACTCTCATCGTGCAGCGCCGCTTTGCGGAACGCTTCGACCGAGTCGGCGACCATCGTGACCGACTTCAGCACCATAAAATCAACGGCGCCGCCGTAGTAGCCTTGTGCGGCATAGCGGCGCGCCAGTTTCTTTGCACGTTTGAGCAACTCTTCCACCAGATCACGAAGGAAGAAGATTGGCGCCGATTCATGGGCAATCACCACGCCAGCCGATAGCCCGACCGACGGCGTGTACGGTTCCTGCGTGACCGGCGTTGCGCGGGTGTAACGGGTGTGCACAGCATTCGACGCATGAACGCTCACCGGCGCAGGAAGGCGTTGCGCCAGCAAGCGTTCAAATGCAGAGGCAATCATCAGCGCCACGTCGAAGGCGCGACTGCCGGGAACGATGAGGAGCAGGTCATCGCCGCCGATAGTCAGAATCTCGAAGGGATGCACAACCGCACGCTGCCGTTTACGTCGCACCTCGACCGGTTGGAGGCAGTGCGCCAGCGCCGTGAAGACCGCATCGGCCGCGGCTGTGCTGAGATGCTCAGAAGTCCGACGCAGATCGTCGGGAGTCGAAAGGGTGGCAATCAACCGTCCAACATTGTTCCCATCAGCGTAGATGACGCCGATGTAGCGATCTGGTCGGGAAGCGGCGCCGATCTCGTTCAAGTCGCGCGGCGGTGTGACATTCGGCTGCTGATCCATGGCGCGGCGGTAGGGCGTATCAGCGCCTTTCTGTTCAAGAAACTCCTCCCACCGTGTCTCCCATGAGCGATCGCGCAGGGCGTCGGGCGCACGCCAGGCGAACGTTGACGTATACCAGCGCGTCTGAGCGTCGTCGTCGCGCTTGATCAGTTGCCCGACATACCGTTTGCGCGCCGAGGGTTCGCTGTAGGCGCGCGTCTCATCGGCAACAGCGCCGCGCCATTCGGCAGGACGCACATCGCTACTGCCACACCGTTCCGCCCATGGCAGCATAGGGTAGAGCGACAAGTATCGCGGCGCGCCGGCATAGGCGCGCTCATCGCGGCGCCGGTTGAACATAGTCGCCAGAATCGTCACCAGTTCGCCGAACTGCTTGCGATTCAGGAAGCGTCGCACAGCGGCGCGTTCATCATGATTGAGCGCCTGACCGGGAACCGTAGCACAGATGTCATGATCGGTCAGCGTCGCCGCAGCGCTTCCCGGCAGCGGCTCGTAGTAGTACGTCTCAAGTTCGGCGCGCAACTGCGGGGCGCGCCAGCGTTCCAGAAACTCCTCTGCCCAGAAGTCGAGCGGTCGGCGTCCGTAGCGCAGTTCAAGCAGCGAAAAGGTTGCGGCGACGGCGACGCTATTGGCAGTGAGGGTCTGGCGGGTAAACGCCTGTTCAATGCGACCGGCGAGTTCTGCGCCTCTGGCGGCCGGCGCAAACGCGAGGAAACTGCCGCCGCCGGCATAGATAATGCACGATTCTCCAAGACTCTCACCGAGCGTCTCGCGCCAGATCGCAGGAAGATGACGATCGTTCACCCACTCGAGCAGCCCACTGGCGCCGCGAATTTCGGGCAACGCCGGCGCCTCGAAGACGTATCCCTTAATCTTCGTCGCGCCGCCGTAGACCAGCGCCACCCTGTGCGCCTCCTCTGGCAAGCCTGCGTCGCGCAGGCGCTCCGTCACGGTTCGGTGCAGTTTTTCAAGTACAGTGCGGGACGGCGCGTGTGGCGCATCGCTCAACACCTGATGCACAACGTCTGCCAGTGAATGTGCATCTATCCCCGTTCCATACGCCAGGCACGCCGCCACTGCGTGGGTGAAACGATCTGCGTTGGTCATAGCGCCCTTGTGTTTTCTCTTCAGATAGATGTCTCAGATAAGGAAAAGACGATGGCCAGGACAACATTTCAACTACATTGATCCCAGTATACTCCGTAGACCCGTCACAAATGCAACAATCCCCGACGATCAATGCCGACGATGCGCACACTGCCATGCCCAAAGGTGCAGGACTTCCCGATATGCACCACACTGCCAAGCGCCAGCAGCCGGCGCAGATCGATGCCGACGCCTCGCAGCATCACCGTGCCGACGATCCCGCCCTGCGGCATCGTCCGTTGCTGGCGCGTCGAGGTGCGCTGGAGATCGACCCAGCGCGTTTGCGCATTTTCAATAGTGACGACGCGCGCAGCATCAATCAGGCGCTGATAATCGACCTGCCACCGTCCATTGCCGTGGAAGGTCGTCAGTGCGTCAATACGCCAGCAGGCCGCGCGAACCAGCGCCGGCAAGTCGAAGGTATGCAGCACTTCTCCTCGCTCACGAATGCGGAGTGGCGTGTGCAGGACAGGCGCAGATCGGCGGGAAGCGACTGCGCATACGCGGAGAGCGCCGTGGCATCGATGAACGGCAGATGCCCTGCGCCCTGCAGCACCTGACCATCCTGGTAGATGACCGTGCCGGTCGGTTGCCAGGGGTGCAAGGCTTCGACTCGTTCCAGCCGGAAGGGAGCATGATCACGCCCTAACCCCATCACGCCGAGGCGCTCGAAACTGAACAGGAAGTAGGGCAGATACTCCACCCCCCGTCCGATCAGGGTCAATCCAAACTCCAGCGCATCACCCGCCGCATAGCGGGTGCGCGTGTCATCGGGCGCTGCGATGACGAATGGGCGCGGCACATCGCGCAGGTCGTGCAGATGCGCGACATCGGGCGGGTGTGGCGTCTCGAAAACCCAGCAGTATGGGCAGAATGGGGTAATGGTGCATTCATGCGACCGTCCCCAACATGCCTGGAGGCAGGAGGCGCGCTGAAATGCATAGCCGAAGCCGCCGCGCAGCATAGCGCCCTTATACGCGGGCAGAAAGGCGTCGATGAGCAGGCGAATCGTCAGACGAAGACGCAGGATCGGGAGATCAGGAAGAGCAAGACCAGCGCTATCTGTAGACATAACAATGACCCATCTGAACCAGGCACACCAGGACCCTCGGGGAGAGACTTGCAACTTGCAAGATGGCTGAGAAGGATGGAACAATGTCTTCAATTGCATAATGGAGGACAAAGCGACAGTTTGTCAATACCAACACCCGCTAGAGGAACACCGGCGCGACCCCCGCGCCCGTCGGGCGGCATGGGGGTGAGCGGCAAGGGGCAAGAGGCGAGCGGTGCGACCCCCGCGCCCGTCGGACGGCAGGGGGGTGAGCGGCAAGGGGCAAGAGGCGAGCGGCGCGACCCCCGCGCCCGTCGGACGGCAGGGGGGTGAGCGGCAAGGGGCAAGAGGCGAGCGG
>CALGYB010000131.1 GCA_937935075.1 uncultured Roseiflexus sp.
GGGGGGGGCGCGCGCCTGCGCGCTTCGACCGGCTCAGCGCACCGCCGTGCGCGGCGATCGTTGACGCGCGCACCATGCCATCGCCCCCCCCGCAGGGGGGGGAAAGGGGGGGCGGCAAGGTCCACGTGGCGGTTGATACGCTGGGCCAGTTGCTGGCCGCGATGCGCTGAGCCTGCCGAAGCGTTGGCGGAACAGGTCCACGCTTCGACGCGCTCAGCGCACTGCGCCGTCACGGGCGAGTCGGTCGAAGCGGCGCCTGAGCCTGCTTGCGCTGAGCCAGCCGAAGCGTCGAAGCGTGGCGTTCGTCGACCAGGGCGATACAGGGGAACAACCGGCGGCCGACGCCCACGCCCACGGCATCCGGCTGGAGGTCGTCAAACGGTCGGAAGCCAAACGCGGCTTCGTGCTGCGCTTCGACGCGCTCATGGCGCCGCTGCCGCGCCGCCGGGTCGTTGAGCGAGGCTTCGCCTGGCGAAGCGCTGAGCCGGTCGAAGCGATGGCGCGCTTTCGCCGGCTGGCGCGCGATGATGAGCGGTTGCCGGAGACCTTGGCGGGATTGCATGTTCTGGCCTTTGCGATGCTCATGCTGAAGCGATGCGCTGAGCGGGTCGAAGCGCGGTTCATTACCGTTATGCTCGAAAGTACATAACAGGCTCTAGCCGGTGCAGGCGAGTGGCGCGGCGGACGGCGGGGGCGGGCTGAAGCCCGCCCTACTCTCACCCGCGCCGGCAGGCGCGTCCCTTCCTCCGCCCCTTCCGCTGCCAGGCGACACGGCTTCCCGGCATACCGACCCGCCACCGGCGTGAGGGCGCTTCAGCGCCCTTCGTTCCCTCAGCCCGACGCTTGAGCGTCGGGCGTGCGGGCGTCGCCCCCCTCCCCCGTCCCTTCCGCCGCTGGGCGGTGGGTGTGCTGGCAGGGGAATTTTCTGTTACAACACAGAGACGGTTATGCGCTATGCTCAAATGGCATTATGCCTCATTACCTGTCACCGGAGGTTTTGTATGACAACAACCCGTCATCGCTTGACTCGCCGTCTGCTGCTCGTGACGCTGCTGGCGCTGACTGCACTGGCGCTGGGGTTCGTTGCGCCCATCGCCGCTGCCCCCCGACCCCCGGCGGGGGGCGGAATGGAGTGGGCAGCCCCCCGACCCCCGGTGGAGGGAGGGGAAGGGGGCTCACAAGTGTAGGTTTTTATGGACCAGATGCGCTGAGGAAGGTCGGCCAAGGTTGAGGGACAAAACAACCCAGGGGGAGTGAACGTATGGCGATCATCGCTGCTACAATCAGGAGCACGCCCCGCTGCGCGCAACTCAGCAGCCGTGGGTGAGCGCGACGGGGCGCCCGACGGCGAGCCGCGCGGGTCTCTGGCAGATGTTCCAGGCCGCTCAGTGGTTGGGCCGCTTCCGCTTCACCCCCCACACTCACAGCCCACAGGGTGGCAATCGCCACCGCCAGCCAGAAGCGTTCAGCTCGCTCCGGGTCCGCCATCCGCGTCTGCTGCCATTGGCACCCGCTGCGCTTGATGTCTTTGAAGCCGCTTTCAATCCAAGCGCGCAGGCTCTACCAGGCCGCATCAGCGTGATCGGGGGGCAGGTCGGTGACGATCACCTTCCCCGTCGTCCAGGCAATCAACAGGGTGCAGGTCAACGGAGCGGCGTTGAAACCGATTACCCGCTCGCTCCACGGCATCCCTGGGCCGGTGAGCAAGGTCGCCAACGGCTGATACGGGCGGTCCGGCAAGCGGAAGCGGGCCTGGCAATGAATCCGCAGGAAGGGACGCCGGCCCCGATGCCGGATGTCCTGATACAGCCAGCGGGCATACAGGCCGCGGTCGGCCAAAACGAGCACAAACCAATCGCCGGGAATGCCATCGGCTATCTGGCCGAGCAGCCGCTTCCAGTGCGGGCGCCAGGCCTCCCGCCGATGCGCCGACAAGACCTTCCAGGCGACTGGGATGGCGCAGCCGCGGGAGAGGACACTGACGACCGGTGCCACAAAGCGGTCTGAGAGGCTGGTCGCATCCAAGGCCAACGCCAGGCGACGCTCCCCATGCCGCCAGGAAAGCAACCCAGCGGAGGAGAGGAGCAAAGCGCGTCTCCACCGGAAGGGCGGCGCGCTGCCGGCCCTTTTTGGCTGCGGCTTCCCGATCCTCGTCGCGCAGCCGTTCGCAGGGTGTTCGTTCGGACGCCGAGGGCGGCGGCCAGGGGAGCAGCTCTAGTGGTCAGACCGCAAGAGCGGGCGACTATCATCCCAAAGCTCCAGAGGATGACTGCTTGAGGGCGACTCAGATGCCCCATGTGCTGAGAAACAGTTTCTCTCCATTGCTGGAGCGCTTCGTGGGGCGCCTTGCATCCTCCCTGTTCCAATCACTCGTGAGGAGGGATGATACCCACTAAGCGGCCTGCTCAGCAACAAATGACTCTAACAAAAAAACCTACACTTGTAAGCCTCCCCCCTGAAGGGGGAGGGATGGGGAGGGGGTGCCGCCTGGCTCGGACGCTTCTATCAAATGTATCGCTTCTCCGTCTTCACCACCATCCCGGCGTTGACCAATGCAGGCGGCGCCGACGCCGATCCGTGCGTCTTTGGCGGCATGGATGTGCGCGAGGCGCTCTCCGCCGGGGGCAACGTATTGTCCTGATCACAACGATAAGATTCCTGCTATACTTACCGAACCGCGTCGCGGGATGACATCCGGCGGCGCTTGTACTCTTTAAGGGAGTGCGTCCATGGATCAATTCCGTCGCATCTGGCCCTTTGTGCAGCGCTACCGGCGTCGGTTGCTGATCGGCGCCCTGTGCGCCCTGGCAGCAACCGCCGTTGCCGCAATGATTCCGCAAATTGTGCGCTTTGCCGTTGATGACCTGAATACACGCGGTGTTGTTCTCGATCGCCTGCTCCAATACGGCGGATTGCTGCTGCTCGCTGCCCTGATCGAAGGCGTGCTGCGATACGGACAGCGCACTCAGATCATTGGCACGTCGCATCTGATCGACTTCGACATGCGCGAGGCGTTGTTCGCCAAACTATTGACGCTCGATCAGGGGTTTTTCACGACGATGCACACCGGCGATCTGATGACGCGGGTGACGAACGACCTCTCGGCAGTGCGCATGTTCCTCGGTCCCGGCGTCAGCAACCTGTTTAGTTCGACATTGCTGCTGCTGACAGCCGCAACATTCATGTTTCTCACGAAGCCGTTGCTTGCCGCGATCGTCGTCCTGCTCCTGCCCATGGTCGCGGTGTTGTTCGTTGTCATTGGCGGACGTATGCGCGCGATCTTCCGCAAGGTGCAGGATCAGTTCGGCGAGATTTCAACCCGCGCTCAGGAGAACTTCAGCGGCATTCGCACGATCAAGGCGTATGCCCAGGAAGATGCCGAGATCCGCGTGTTTCGCGAAGCCAATGAACGCTACCGCGCGCTCAATTTGCGCTATGTGCTGCTGAGCGGCATGCTCTGGCCGATTATCGGCTTGATGTTGGGAACGATTGGTGCGTTTGTGCTGCTCATTGGCGGACGGATGGTCGCAGCCGGGGAGATGACCGTTGGTGAACTGGTGTTGTTCAACGCCTACCTGGCGCAACTCGCGTGGCCCGTTATCGCGCTTGGCTGGACGGTGGACCTCTATCAGCAAGGAGCGGCGTCGCTGGTGCGCATTGGCGAGGTGTTGCAGCGCCGCCCTGCGATTGCCTCGCCGCCCGATGCGCCGCGCGACTTCGTGGTTCAGGGAGAGGTCGAGTTTCGCAACGTCGGGTTGCGCTTTGCATACAACCAGCATACGAATGGCAATGCTTCCGCACAGCATGCATCTGCGCTCGCGCCTCATGCCCATCCACCCGTCGCAGGCGCGCCAGAATGGGTGCTGCGCCATATTTCGTTTCGCATCCCGCAGGGCAGTTCACTGGGGATTGTCGGCGCAACCGGCGCCGGCAAAACGACCCTCGTCAACCTGCTGGCGCGGGTGCGCGACCCGGACGAAGGGCAGGTGCTGGTCGATGGGTATGATGTGCGCACCCTGCCGCTCGACGCACTGCGGCGCGGCATCGGTTATGTGCCGCAGGATACGTTTCTGTTCAGTACGCCTATCCGCGAGAATGTGACCTTTGGCAGACCAGACGCGACCGGGGAGCAGATCGCCCATGCCCTCGCCGTCTCGCGGCTAGCCAACGATGTCGAGCAGTTCCCGGAAGGGATCGACACCCTGATCGGCGAGCGCGGCGTCACGCTGTCTGGCGGGCAGAAGCAGCGCACTGCCATCGCTCGCGCCATCCTGCGCGACCCGGCGATCCTGATTCTCGATGATGCGTTATCGAGTGTCGATACACACACCGCTGCCGAGATCCTCGCCGGTCTACGCATGATGATGAAAGGACGCACCGGCATTATTATCGCGCAGCGCATCGCAACGGTGAAAGATGCCGATCAGATCATCGTGCTGCACAACGGCGAGATCGTTGAACGCGGCACCCACCGTGAATTGATCGAACGCGGCGGACGGTACGCCGAGATGTACCGCCGTGAATTGCTGCGCGCCGAATTGGAAGATGAGTAGCGCCGTTGCACCGCAACGGTGCACCATGCAGCGACGCAGCGTCACGAGGTAATACCAATGCGCGGTCATTTGGACCATGTTGCCGGGGCGCTGCGGGCTAAAGCTCTCGCTGAGGCAAGTGAAAGCCCCGCTGGGGCTGCTGATGCCGATGCGCGGTCGTGCGTCCACGACACGATTGCCGGTGCATATTGACCGTTGCGCTTTGCATAATGAACGCTCGAACATTTTGTCTGACTGATTGCGATGTGGTATAAGGTGTTGCAACGACGCACGGACGCTTCGTACCAGGATTGCCAGCGCATATCACCTTCGTCTTCCTTCGCGCCCTTCGCGGATTGTTGCAGGAGAGCAGGGTTGTCTCATCTCCCGTTCGACCGCGCCGTTACGCAGCGAAGCGATGGCAATGGCGGATTACCTGTCACCTTCGTGTTCCTTCGCGCCCTTCGTGGATTATGTTCAGGAGACCAGGCATGTCTCACTCCCAATTCGATGACGATGAGATTTTGGGGAAAGCCTACGACGCAACGCTAGTGCGTCGCCTGGGGGTGTTCGTTGCACCGTACTGGCGGCGACTTGCGCTGGCGACGGCGCTGATGTTCGGCGGCGCAGCCGTGGAACTTACGCCGCCGTTCCTTGTCAAGCAGACCATTGACGGTCCGATCGCTGCGCGCGATCCGGCTGGCGTTCTGCCGCTTTTCGGGTTGTACGCCGCCGCGCTGCTGGCTGCCTTTGGCTTTCGCTACGGTCAGACCTATATTGTGCAGTCGGTCGGGCAACAGGTAATGGTCGATATCCGCACCCGCATCTTCAGCCACATTCAGCGCATGAGCCTGGCGTTCTTCGACCGCAATCCTGTCGGACGGCTGATCACCCGTCTGACGAACGATGTCGATGCGCTCAATGAGTTCATTACTCAGGGGACGGTGGCGCTGCTGGGGGACCTGGTGCGCCTGTTGTTCATCGTTATCACGATGCTGCTATTGAACTGGCGTCTGGCGTTGATCAGTTTCATTATGTTTCCGGCAGTTATGCTGGCATCGAGTGTGTTTCAGCACATCATGCGCGGCGTTTACCGGCGTGTCCGGCAGCGGATTGCGCGCATCAACGCTTTCCTGAACGAACAGATTAGCGGCGTGCTGGTGACGCAATTGTTCAACCGCGAAGAGCAGAGCCGCCTTCGCTTTGCGGAATTGAGCCGCGATTATCTGGCGGCGCAACTGGAGTCGAACCGGACCTTTGCGGTTTTTTTCCCGCTCATCAACTTCCTTTCGGTGACGGCGATGGCGCTGCTCCTCTACCTTGGCGGTCAGGCGGTGCTGGCGGACATTGCAACCCTTGGCATGTTGGTGGCGTTCATTCAGTATACCGACCAGGCATTTCAGCCAATCCGCCAGATCGCCGAACGCTACAACACCTTCCAGTCGGCGATGGCATCGGCGGAACGGATTTTCCGTGTGCTCGACACGCCTGCCACGGTCGTCGATCCAGAGCAGCCGCGCTCGCTGCCGTCACCGGTGCGCGGCACGATCGTTTTCGAGAACGTATGGTTCACCTACGATGCCGAAGTCGCCGGTCCTGACGGCTCAGGGCTGGCAGACTCGGACGACCGCTGGGTGCTGCGCGGCATTTCGTTCACCATCCCGGCCGGTCAGGCGGTGGCGGTGGTGGGAGCGACCGGCGCCGGCAAGACATCACTGGTCAGCCTGATGGCGCGCTTTTACGATATTCAGCGTGGTTCGATCAAACTCGATGGCATCGACATTCGTGAACTGCGCCAGGCGGAGTTGCGGCGCCATGTGAGCGCCGTGCCGCAGGACCCGGTGTGCTTCAGCGGTTCTATTGCCTCGAATATTCGCCTGCACGACGACAGCATCAGCGATGAGCAGGTGCGCCGCGCTGCCGAGATTGCGCGCGCGGCGCCGTTTATCGAGCAGCTGCCCGGCGGCTACGAGTACGAAGTGCGCGAACGCGGCAGCAACCTGTCGGTTGGACAGCGACAGTTGCTGGCATTTGCCCGCGCGATCGCCTTCAACCCTGAAGTGCTCCTCATCCTCGATGAAGCGACATCGAGCGTGGATACCGAAACCGAGACGCTGATGCAGGAAGCGCTCGAACGCCTGATCCACGGGCGCACCAGTATTGTGATTGCGCATCGGCTTTCGACCATTCGCCATGTAGACCGCATCCTCGTGCTGCACAAAGGACGCCTCGTCGAAGATGGCTCGCACGACCAACTCCTGGCGAAACGCGGCTATTACTATCGCCTGTATCAACTCCAGTTTGCGGAGGAGGTTAAGGGTTAGGGGTGAGGTCAGGTTCTCGATTCTCATACTGATGCGTGGTCATTTGTACAAAAATGGTTTTTGAGAACATAATCCGGTATCGCCCGCCCCAGCCCGCGCCAGCGAGGGGCGCTGCGGGCTGAAGCCCTCGCTGAGGACACCCAAGCCCCTGCGGGGCTGCGCCAGGGCAGGCGCGGCGGGTGCTGGTGCAGGAATGCGTCCAGACCGCGCCGGCGGGCTTGGCGCCCGTCGCCTGCGGCTTCCGCCGGGCGCAAGGCGTATGGCGGCTGATCGGGTGCATGGTGATCAACGCAAAGACGCGAAGGCGCGAAGGAGGGGCGGTTGGATTGATGCCCGTGATCAATCCGCTCTAGCCAATGCCGGCGAGTGGCGCGGCGGACGGCGGGGGCGGGCTGAAGCCCGCCCTACGCTTGCAGGTCGCATACCCGCTCTCACCCGCGCCGGCGGGCTTCGCGCCCCTCTCCCGCCCCTTCCGCTGCCGGGCGACACGGCGTCCGGCATACCGACCCGCCAGCGTGTGAGGGCGCTTCAGCGCCCTTCGTTCCCTCAGCCCGACGCTTGAGCGTCGGGCGTGCGGGCGTCGCGCCCCCCTCCGCCCCTTCCGCTGCCGGGCGACACGGCGCCCGGCATACCGACCCGCCACCGGTGTGAGGGCGCTTCAGCGCCCTTCGTTCCCTCAGCCCGACGCTTGAGCGTCGGGCGTGCGGGCGTCGCCCCCCTCTCCCGCCCCTTCCGCCGCCAGGCGACACGGCGCCCGGCATACCGACCCGCCACCAGCGTGAGGGCGCTTCAGCGCCCTTCGTTCCCTCAGCCCGACGCTTGAGCGTCGGGCGTGCGGGCGTCGCCCCCCCCTCCGCCCCTTCCGCCACCGGGCGACACAGCACCCGGCATACAGACCCGCCACCAGCGTGAGGGCGCTTCAGCGCCCTTCGTTCCCTCAGCCCGACGCTTGAGCGTCGGGCGTGCGGGTGTGACGCCCGTCGCCTGCGGCTTCCGTCGGGCGCAAGGCGCATGGCGGATGATCGGGTGCACGGTGATCAACGCAAAGACGCAAAGGCGCGAAGGAGGGGCGGTTGGATTGATGCCCATGATCAATCCGCTCTAGCTAATGCTGGCGAGTAGCGCGGCGGACGGCGGGGGCGGGCTACTCTTGCGGGTCGCATACCCGCTCTCACCCGCACCGGCGGGCTTCGCGCCCGTCGCCTGCCCCTTCCGCCGCCAGGCGACACGGCTTCCTGGCATACGGACGCGCCAGCGTGTGAGGGCGCTTCAGCGCCCTTCGTTCCCTCAGCCCGACGCTTGAGCGTCGGGCGTGCGGGCTTCGCGCCCTCTCATCTCGTCTGACTGACCGCAAGTTAGTATCAGTTCTCGCTTCTCGTTTCTCAGTTCTCGCTTCTCTACCCCATTCCCCTGCAACCGACGTACAATATCTTCAGGCGAAAGGAGGTAGCCATGCGTCGTTTTGTGTTCATCTTCGCAATCGCCTGTACGCTGGCGCTGAACC
>CALGYB010000132.1 GCA_937935075.1 uncultured Roseiflexus sp.
ATGATAGCCCGCCGGAATGAACTGTTATTCCCGCTGACCAGAACGGGATAGAGCATTGGGGCATCGCATATGCGATCCACACACGCACTGGTATGCTCCGCCAGCAACCGCCGGCGATTGGCCAGACTCATGTGGAGCAGGCTGGCAAAAAACACACCAAATGCAGATTTTCCTGAACCATAGGGTCCAATTAATGAGAACGCCCGGCTTGGCGCTTCTGGGCTTAATCCTGCAATGATCCGTTCTGCGGTGTGCAAAACCAGCGGCGTGATCTGATAGTCGCGGATGCCAACACCCTGCGGCAACCAGTCCCGCAGGAGATGGACCGAGCGCATATATCGCGGAGCAATCGGCAGGGATACGTTCTGGTGTGTCATGCTACATCTCTTGGAACGCGCGATCAAGCAGAAACTTAGCGATATCTGGCTCTTCAACATCGAGCCAGGCGACCTGCCGAATACCTGCCTGATCGGTGTAATAGGCGCGCCCGTCGGTCACCTTGTCCAACCGTTGGAGCCGGCGCAACAATTCATCTTCCTCGATACGGAAAACGCGCCCCGGCGAACGAGGCGCATAGGCGAGATCGCTGAACGCAACCGTCGCGCGCTTGCTCGCCTGGAGCATCTTCAAAATGGCATAGGCGACCAGTGCATCCGGCAGACTTTCCTGGCGCCCCGACACCAGGCGATGCCTGTTCTGACCCGGAAGCGATTGTACCAGATTCAGGCTTGTCAGTGGACAGAGCGCCATGTCTTCCACAGACTGCTCACGGGTCGTCGGCGGTGCGCTGAGCCTGTCGAAGCGCCTGTCGAAGCGCGGAAGATAACAATTTAGCATGCATTCGACATCACGAGTCAGGGTTGCTTTGGAAGGGAGACGATGGTCGATTTCTACGAGGAATGATAGGATTTGTTGCACGAGATCTGAAGGTGCAAACTCACCGCCTTTGAGCAGATTGAACGTGTAGTACCAGGTAAAAGCCGCTTCGGGGCGTGCTGCAATCTGCCAGTGCAAGAGCCAGCTCGCCGCAGGCGTGGCAAGGAATGGGTCCCATCCATCATCGGCAAGCAACTGTTTGCCCAGCCAGGTGATCGTGTGGCGTGATCCATCGGGCGCCCGCTCAAACACCCCGCAGACCCGTCCCCAATAGCGGATTGACTGCGCCATATTCTTGCCGACTCCCAGAAGAACAAATGCATCTTCGCGGAAGAAAAGATCGGGGATTTCGAGCAGGACATCAAACGCTTTCTTGAGCCAAGTGCTGCGAAGGGCAAATGTCTCATGCCCGCTGAAGGTCAATGGGGTTGCAACCGGCGCACCGAGGAACAAGGGGTCCATAGGTCGGCGACCTTTCTAAAACAGGGATCACGGTATCATTGTACGGTGGTTAGTCTACCACGCTCCACGGCAAAAGAGATGCCGGTGGAGCGACCCGGTCTCACCGCATCACGCAGAGTAGACGCCCAAACGCTCCCGCGCACCGGCGCCCGGTCGGACGTATGTCATCGTTCACACGCAGAAGCGGCGGTCAGGGCAGGGCTTTAGGCGTCGTGTTTTTCAAACGCGACGGGTGTGGAGCAAGGCGCCGCCGCGCCTCGACACCCCCTTCTCCCCTGGCGGGAGAAAAAGGCTGCTGCGATCACAGACCGCCATCGGCTGCGCGGCAGCGACGCCATCTACGTTGTTGTGGCGCAGCGTTTTGGCGCCGCGCTTGTCACGCTCGACGCCGAGCAGCGCTTCAGCGCCGCCACGATTGTGCCGGTGCGCATCCCGGAGGGCGTTTAGTTGAGAACCTGCTCGCTAGGGAATGCTGAGTACAGCCCCGCGGTCAAGATGAGTAATCGTATCCGGCTTAATATGCGCCTTACCATACTTGTCGATCTTGCGCTCGCCAATAATCTGCACCGAGGACCCCACCGGCAGCGTATTCGCAATAGTAGCGGCGAAACGAGACGGGGTGCGCACCTCATCGCCTGTACTGAGGATCAAGCCATTGATCCGTCCGCTACGGCTGTACGTATAGTCGGTGATTTGGGCGCGAATATCGACGACCTCTTCTATGACCACCTGCACATTAGCGTCCAAGTTCGTGATCACCTGTGCCTTGACCCGCACATCGCCACGCCGTCCAATTCGTTGGCGGCCATCAACTTGCACCAGCGTCCCTACCGAGACCGACTGTGTCACCGTCTCTCCCCAATGTTTCGGAAAGATCACCTCTGTACCATCGTCGAGGTAGAAGCCATGGACTTCGCCACGAGGCGCATGTTTCAACGCCGTCACTGTACCCTTTACTGTCACTGGTGTATCAACTCGGACCGGCTGGGCATACGCTGCGCCGGGAGACCACATAAGCACACCAAGAATGGCAGTGCCGAGAATGATGAGCATGCTACGCATGTGTCTTCCTTTCTTTGCTCACACCATCACTATGACAAAGGCAGCATAACAAACCGCAACGAGGAATCCCTGAACCGCTTCCGCCAGTACATGGTCGATACCCCTGCGCCAGGACCTTGATCGAAAGAATTCGGTTGGCGTCCGACGCGGAACCAGCGGATCTATGGCGCATCCGACCGAATCCATCGAGGTCTGCATCCGCCTGCCCATCCCCTGCTTGCCTCCCTTCCAGATCCGTGCTATGCTACAATACAAGATACTTGACCGGATCACTCGACTATGCGCATCTCCAGCAAAGGCGAATACGGTTTGCGCGCGCTGCTCGATCTTGCGCAGCGCGTCGGTGAAGGACCCATCCAGAGCCACGACATCCATCTCCGTCAGGGGATCGACGAGAACTACCTCAACCAGATCCTGATCCTGCTCCGCCGCGCCGGGCTGATCGAAAGCATCCGCGGTCCGCAGGGCGGTCATCGGCTGGCGCGCCCCCCATCGCAGATCACGGTGCTCGACGCGCTCCTGGCGCTCGAAGGCCCATTGCTGACCTTCGACAGCGGACGGGACGCGCCTGCGCCAACCGAGCCGATGGATCGCGATCTTGTGCGCGAAGTGTGGGACGGAGCGCGTGAAATGTTGGAGCGCTACCTGGCGAGCGTCACGCTCGAAGACCTCTGCCAGCGCAAGGCGCAACGCTCCGGTGCGGTGATGTACTACATTTGAGTTACGAGACCATCAACCCCTGCGCTTCGAGCCAGAAGCGTCCCCACGCCATCAACCCCAGCATAATGGCAGTCAGCGCGAGAGCAACGGTCGCCGGGCGCGCCAGTTCGATCACCCGTGTCACGCGACCCTCGTAGTTCATCACCAGTGCGACGATCAGCAGGTTGACCAGGAACAAAATACTGACGATGCCGGTCCAGGCGACGATGGCGATGGGCCAGTAGGTGATGGCGACATTGCCGTAAATTGCGGCGTGCACCAGCAATCCCAGCAGCAGCGCACCGCCGAGTTCGCGCCAGTTGCCGATCACCCGCTGTTCCATGTCGGGATCGCGCCGCAGCGACAGGTTCAGCACCAGCATGATTGCCACTGCCATCGCTGTGCCCATGCCGATGCCGGTGAGGGTGCGCAATTCATTGCGCGGGGTGTACAGGTGCGGCAGGAACAGATCAACGAACAGAGAGTTGAAGCCGTCCACCGCCATGATAACGACCAGCGCCGCCAGCGCGACGACAATGGCCGGCGGCGGCAGTTTGGCAGCGCGCTCGCGACCGAGCAGCATCAGATAGATGAAGGTCAGCAGAAAGCCGCTGTAGATGCCGGTATTGCGGGCACAGAGCGGGAGTTGCTCACCGCCGAGCGAGACGTTGTGAACCTGCGCGCAGACGCCGTGGACGGCAGCGTACATCTTCCAGTTCACCGGAGCGCCGGGCCAGAAAAGCATTCCCGCCAGGATGGCGCCGAGCAGACCGATGAAGGCGAAGCGCCACGGAATCTCACGCCCGCTGCGTTCCCGTTCCCTGCGCGCGGCAATTTCGCGGCGCGCCAGTTCGATGATTTCTTCGCTCGTTCGTTCCATAGCGCCTCGCATCAGCGCAGCCGATCAACCTGCTCCCGCATCATGTCGAAGGTCATGATGCCGAGTTGCCGGTAGCCGATCGTGCCATCGCGGTTGATAAAGTAACTGACCGGAATGTTCTTCGCACCGTACCGTTCCACAATGTCGCCGTCGGGGTTAGCGATGAGCGTGAACGTCAGATTGCGCTCACGCGCAAACGGAATGATCACATCCGGCAGTTCGAGACGGTTCACCCCCAGCACCACCACATCGCCGCGCTCATCGAGACGCTGCAAATCGGGCATTTCTTCCTCACACGGCGCACACCACGTAGCCCAGAAATTGATCACGACCTTTACATCGCGCAGATCACTCAGGCGGCGCGTCTCGCCATTCGCAAAGGTGAACGTGAAATCCGGCGCGACATCCCCCGGCGCAGGCACGCCGCCGCGGCGATCGACCAGCCGCGACTCGATTGCCACGCCCGGCGGAATATCAATCGGGGCGTCACCGTCAGACGATGATCCCGTGCGCTGCCCGCCGCACCCCGCCAGGGCCGCAGCCAGCGCCAGTAACGCAACGGCGGTCCATCGCCGTATCAACCGCACTCTGGGAAAGTCTGACGCTCTACGTTGTCTCATATGGCGTTTGAGCAATTAACCCGTTATCGTCCAGGCCAGCCCGCGCAAGCGGGCTTCGCTTTCCGTCGCCTGCGGCTTCAGTCGCCAGGCGCAGAGCGAATGCCATCAGCCGCCGATCGGGGATCCGATAGACGGCGCCTGCGCCGGAAGTTCGCGGTCGAGCCGCGGGTAGACCACCAGCAGCACCGCGAGCGCCGCCAGCGCCCCGGTGACCATGCGCAGCCAGAAATTGAGCGACCCGACATCATCGCCGCCGCTGCGCCAACCAAGGTCTAGAATGTCGTTAATCATATGGGAACCGGCATCGAGCGCCATCGGCAGCAGCAGGAATGCGCCGAAGCGCAACGATACAGGGCGAATCCAGCGCCGCACAACGGAAAACAGCACACCGGCAATGAACAACCCGCCGTAGAACGATGTGCAGCGGTGACAAAACGCCACCTGATAGCCGCAGAAACAGAACGAACGCTCAGGCCGCTGATGGCACAATGGCGTATAAATGCGAAAGATGATCTCGCCTGCCAGCGGATGTCCATTCGCCTTCAGCCACGGCGACAACCACGGCAACCCTGCGTACATGCCAAGGAGGACGTTCGTGATCAGGAGCCAGCGGCGAAACATCCAGGCGACCGCCTGATCGATCCAGGATGGAGAACGAGATGGAGTATTGATCATCACGGTATGATTATAGCAGATGGGGGACGGGTTGCGCCACACGAGGCGCGAGCGTGGATGCGTTCATGACTTGAACGAAGATGCGGTATCGCTCAGGACATGACAGCCCGGAGGAGATTGCTTGCGTGTCTGATGGACATGACAGCCCGCCACGCATCTGGCAACTCTCTGATAAAGTCAGGCGGCGTAAAAAGCCCTGCATTCTCGAGTTCTCATACGAACGTGCGGTCAGTCCGCCCGGCGGCTGAAGCCGCGGGCTACGGGCGCCAGGCCCGCCTGCGCGGGCTGCACCGGGCGATGCCCGATGATGTGATCAACAACCATAACCATAACCATGATAACCATAACCATGATGGCCCAAAGGACCGCGCATTCTCATACGAACGCGCAGTCAGTCAGACAAGATATTCAGGCGCCTGGTTCGCGTGGAACAGCGGGCGTCCATCGGCAATATTGCACGAATGACGGCGTTTAGTATCAGTTCTCGGTTCTCATACGAACGTGCGGTCAGTCAGACAAGATGTTCGTGCGCTCGGTTCACGTGAAACAACGCGCAATGTTCATCAGGAGTATTGCACGAATGACCGCACATTGGCATCAGTTCTCGGTTCTCGGTTCTCAGTTCTCAGTTCTCGGTTCTCGGTTCTCGGTTCTCAGTTCTCAGCTCGCATCAAAAATGAACTGTTTGCAACTTACCCGCCGCTGCGTAACTTTTCCGGCGAAGATGCTGTTCATATTGTAGAGAGCACTGCAGCACTGCGATACGACCGATCACGCATGAGAGCCATGGCGGGCGATACCCCCGGCTTCGTCCTGCCTCAGAGGCAGTGTGACAGAACACAGAGAGGAACAGGCGTATGTATATCCTGGTTGCTGATGATGATCTGCCGAATGTCAAACTGACGGCTTTTCTCCTCGAAGAAGCAGGCTATAAAGTCATCAAAGCCTATGACGGACCCTCGATTCTGCAATCGGTCGAACAACACAACCCGGATCTCATCCTGCTCGATGTCATGATGCCGAAGACGAACGGGTTTGATGTGTGCCGCCAGATTCGTCGCACCTCCGATGTCCCGATCATTTTCCTCTCCGCCCGGTCACAGTTGCAGGATCGCGTGACGGGGTTGCAGATCGGCGGCGATGATTACCTGGTCAAGCCCTTCGAACCGTCAGAGTTGCTGGCGCGGGTGGAAGCGGTGCTGCGGCGGCGCAATAGCGACATGCTCAACCCCTCGGCGCGCCTGAGCCAGGGAGACATCACGCTCGATCCGGTTGAGCACAAAGTGCTGCTCGCCGATGGTCGGGTCATCGAACTGACGCCGCTCGAGTTTCGCCTGCTCTATTACCTGATGAAGAACGCCGGGCGAGTGCTGAATACCAGCCAGATTCTGAATAAGGTCTGGGGGTACGATTACGAAGGCGAAAGCAATCTGGTTGCCGTCTACATCCGCCGCTTGCGCACGAAGATTGAGCGCGACCCCGAACACCCACGGCATGTGTTGACCGTCCGCAACCTGGGTTACAAGTTTGAAGCCTGACGTTGTTCCTGGGCGCAACGTGCGTGTTCGCTCATTATCGTGAGGACGCAGCCATGATCGCTGGAGAGAGCCTGACTCGACAATTGCCTTACTGGTTGGTTGAACGCCGCGAACATCTCACCCATCTGTTTGCGCCCGTGCCGGCGCTTGCGCTGGTTTTGTGGCTGTCGCTTGCCGCACTGCCTGAAACGATCTGGATGGCGCTGATCGGGTATGCAGCAATCCATCTGTGGTTGTTCTGGATAGTGTATGACCGTCCCCGCAGAAACGCCGCGCGACTGCCGCATACCGATTGGGCGTCGATCATGGTCGATGTAGCGTTGAGCATCGTCATGATCAGCAACCCCACATCGCTGCTGCACTTTCTGCCGGTGTATGTGCTCATTGCGTGGCGCGCCCTCTCCGGCTATGGCCGTAACCCTGCGACGACCGTCATTCTGTTCGTGCTCGGACCGATCTTCCTGTTCCAGTTGCTGCTGAACCGTGCCGGCAACACGGCGCTGACGCCGGGCGAGCAATGGGGTGTGGCCGGCATCCTCGCGGGGAGTCTGGGGTGCGGTATCGTTGCCATTATGGGGAGTGCGCGGCAGAAGACGTTGATCCATCAGTTGCGAAGCGACCTGCAACGCGAGCGGAACACGCGCGAGGCGCGCGTGGAGGAACTGGAGCATCTGGCAAACGAACTGCGCATGCGCATGCGTGAGCGTCATGCGCTCGAAGAAGGATTGCGCGCCATTACCAGCACCCTCAGCCTTGACGATGTGCTGGAGCAGATCCTGGATAGCACTGTACAGACGTTTGGCGGTGAACGCACCTATGCGGTTGTATTGACGCTGCAAACCGACGGATTGCTGGACAACCGCATGTATGCACGCGACAAACAATTGCAGGCGCAGTGGGTCGAACCGCTCATCCGCCGCGTGATGCGGGATCAGACGCCGGCCGTCGTGACCGACTCGGCGCTCGACCCTGATCTCGGTGAAATCAGTCGAATCGGGGTGCGTTCGATCATCTGCGTTCCGCTCTTTGTTGGCGATGGGCCGCCGCGGGGCGCGCTCACCGTCGTCAGTGCGACATTTGCCGCATTTTCGAGCAGCGATGCGCGTCATCTCTCGGCATTCGCCGCTCAGGCCGGCATCGCCATCGGCAACGCCGAGCTGCACAGCCGCCTGCGTCGCCAGCAACATCTGCTCCAGGCGGTGCTCCGCGACATTAACGACGGCTTAATCGTACTCGATCAGGAGTATAACGTCGTGCTGGCCAATCCGATCGGGCAGGCGCTCCTCAACGACACCTCGGCGCCACAGCCCTGGCTGGAACGTATGCGTGAACTGGCAAGCCGCCTCTCCGACGACGGTCGTCCGGTGGCATCACCAGAATGGATCGTCGGCGACCCGGAGTGCGAGGAGGGATGCATCGTCTATCAGGCCGTCGCGTCACGGGTGCGCACCGACGATGATCTGCCCGATCTGACCGCGATTGTGCTGCATGACATCACCGATCACAAAGCGGAAGAGCGCGCGCGTATGGACTTCATCTCGATGGTGTCGCACGAACTGCGCAATCCGCTCCATACGCTGAACGGCTTCGTCAAACTGGTGCTGCAGGGCCGTGCAGGACCACTGACGTCATTGCAGCAGGACTTCCTTTCGATGGCTGATGGTCAGATTGAACAGTTGAGCAGTCGTGTGTCCGAATTGCTCGAATACAATCGCTTCAGAGCCGGTCGTCTGTCGCTCCAACCCGAGGTCGGCGATCTTGCGTTGCTCATCGCGGGAACCGTGAACCGACTGAGCCTTCAAGCCGAGCAGCAACAACTGTCTCTCGTCAACGAGACGCCAAATCTGCCGTTGTGCCGGTTCGATAATCAGCGTATCGGTCAGGTGTTGACCAACCTGATCGAAAATGCAATCAAGGCGACGCCAGCCGGCGGCGTCATTCGCGTCTCCGCCGAGGTGCATGAACAGGAAGTGCGTGTGCGCGTTTCCGACACAGGCGTGGGCATTCCCGCCAGTGAACTGGGGAAGATCTTTCAGCGCTTCTATCAGGTGGCAAAACATCGCCGCGCTCACGGAACGAATATGGGACTGGGGCTGGCAATCTGCCAGCAAATCGTCGAAGGGCACGGCGGACGCATCTGGGTTGAAAGCGAAGAAGGCGTCGGGACGACATTTACCTTCACGCTGCCGCTGGTGGTCAACGAGGAATGCGTTGCCGGGTAAGTTACATTTCTTTTACCGGCAAAAGCAGGCTATTCATTCACTCCTCAACGATCTTGGCTATACTTTGATCAACCTGGTAGCGGTATGATCATCGCCAGAGTTTTGTGGTTGAGGGAGTCGTGAAGATCGCTCTGGTCGCCCTGCCCCTTTTGGATGAATCTCGCACAACGCCTCCCCTGCCGTTGTGCTACCTGGCTGCGTTTTTTGAACAGCAACGGCATATCGTTCGGGTCTATGATCTGGCGCTCTATCGTGGTGATCCGCAGGTGAGCCATCTGGAAGCGGTACGCGCATTTCGTCCGCAGATCACCATTGTCGCCGCCGATGACGCTGCCGATGCAACGGTTATTGCCGAACGATTGAGAACCGGCGGCCTGGTGTTGCCGCTGACGCTGGGGGTACGCGATCATCTCCCTCCCTGGCTTGCAGCGCGGGCGCTCGCTGAACTCAATCGCTTCCCGCCCCATGCCTCCGATGCGAAGAATCTGGTTGCGTGCGGGCTGCTGGCGCTCGACGAATCGCTCGACAATCTGCCTTTCCCTGCCCGTCATTTGCTGCCGCTCGAACGGTATCCGCTGGTCACATCAGAGGATGAGCTGCGCACACCCGTTTTGATCGGGCGAGTTTCCAAAGATGGCGCCCGGATGTTTCGCCAGCCGGCACTGCTGGATGCCGAACTGCGATCCATCGTGCAGGAACACGGCGTGCGCCACGTCATCCTCGAAGGACTGGCATTGACCGACGATCTCAACTGGCTGTACGCCTTTCTGTCTCAAATCTCGCGCACACACCTGGGCATTAAGTGGGAAGGTCGCGTCTCGCACACGCACCTGACCCATAGCCTGATTGAATCAATGTACCGCTCTGGTTGCGAAGCGTTGACGTTTGAGTTTGCGGCGCTCGCGGTACTCGACGCAAAGCATGAACGCGATGCGCTCATCGACGCAGTGCGGCAAGCGCGCGCTCTGGGAATGCGCGTCAATGGGCATATCGCCCTCGATTCGCAGTATCCGGCGATCCCGGCGGTCGTTGATATGTCGGCAACCTTTGGACTGGATGAAGTGCGCTTTTTTGTACCAAAGCACGCAGAGGCGCCCGGCGATAGCGAAGAGTCAGCGGAGATCGCCGCACTGATCGCGCGCGCCCGTGAACATTATCAGATCAGCCGCGGTCGGCAGTATTTCATTGATCGGTTCGGCGTCCGCCTTGGTACGATGATCTGGTATGTCGGTCGAACAGGGTTGCTCCGCAGGTGCTGGCAGCGCCACGTGCAACCCAATGAAACATCCTCCGAAATTGTGCTCGAACGAGGGTAGGGGTTCCGAGAACTGAGAACTGAGAACTGAGAGCAATGCGCGGTCATTCGTAAAATACTGCCGGGGTGCGCAACGGGATGCCAGGGCGCTGCGGGCGAAAGCCCTCGCTGAGGACGCAGTTCGACCGTGCTCACTGCACGCGGTTCGACGGCGCTCACCGCAAGTGCAAGCCCTGCCGGGACTGCTGATGCCAGGGCGCGGTCAGCGTCCACGACTGCCGATGCGCGGTGTGGAACGTGGCGCCGTGAGCGCCAGGCGCGCGAACATCGCGGCTGACTGACCGCCGCCTGGACCCGGGCAACCTTTTGCGCGTATTGGCGCCTCTATGACCATTTTCCCCTCATTCCCAGCCCTCTTCTTCTGCACGATCCATTACCCATATGTCCGAGAGCGGCTTCCTGATGAACAAAAGGACAGATTCCACCGCACTCCTCTGACCGTGACGGTTTGTGAGCACATCATCCGGCATCGCCCGGTCTACCCCGTGCAGGCGGGCTTTGCCGCCCACAACCTGCGACGTCAGTCGCCAGGCAGACCGGTGCAGAGCGGCATATGGCGTCAACTTTCAAGGCGTCCCGATGCCCAAAGCGAACGATACGACGTTCGCCGGACATCGGCACGTGTACGACGCCCCTTCGCCGCCAGCGAACCACAGAACGAATGCGCACCGCCTGCCTCGTGCCTCATGCCTTGCGTTCCATGGACCTCAGTATGTTATAATCATAACCACCCCCAATTCTACAACTGCCTTCAGGAGGAAGAGGTATGCCTGTGTTCAAGGATTATGCTGAGCTTCATCAGTGTCTGAGCACGTTGTACGATCAGGCGAAGTGCGACGCGCGCATCGCGCCGAAGATTCGCGACTCGCATCTCGTGATCCAGTTCCGCTATGAAGATCCGCGCGCAGTCGTGACCATCAATGCCGCTGCTCCGCCAACACAACCCGGGGCATATTTCGATGTGTTATGGGGCGACGATACCGGGTTGAAACCGGATGTTGAAATGAGCATGAAAGCCGATATTGCCCATCAGTTCTGGCACGGCAAAATCAACCTGATGACAGCGCTGGCGCGGCGTCAGATCATTGCAAAGGGACCCATCCCCAAGATTCTCAAACTCCTGCCCGCTGTTGAGCCCATGTATGAAATGTATCCGCGTCTGCTGCGCGAGATGGGGCGCGCCGATCTTGTATTGACATAGGACGGGTGACATCCCCGAACAGCAGCGGTTCTGCGGGATACGTGCATTACTGTCCGTTTCTCACCTGTTTGTCTGCTGGTGGTCTGTCTGCAGGTTTGGCGAGAACTCCAGCGTTCGGTTGTGCGCTTGACACGAGCCAATGAGCAGTGAAGACATGTACGAACGTGGCGTGGCGGATGCCGAGCGCGGCGAGCTGCACCCGTTCTATTACCAGCATTACTACCACTACCGTCGGGGCTATGATCAGGCGCGGCGTCGTATGCGTCGCCCGATCTGGTCAGCGCTGGCAGACGGTCGTCGGATGGCGCTGCTGGGGGGAACGACGCTGACCATTGCACTGATCGTTGTTGTTAGCGGCATCTGGTACAACAGCCAGGAGACAGACCCCGCCATCCTCGCAATGCCCGCTACTGACACGGCTGTGACTGCAACGGCACGTCCTACCCGCACACCATTGTTCCCAACGGCGACGCCGGACGCGACGCCTGAGCCTGTAGTGCTGACCCTGCGGGTCGATGGGTTTGCACAGGTGGCGAACACCGAGGGACGCGCCCTGCGTGGACGCGCAGCGCCAGGGTTGAAAGCGCCGGTGCGCGTTGCATTCGCAGAAGGTGAACGGGTGCGCATCCTGGAGGGACCGGTTCTTGCCGATCAGTATATCTGGTGGCGCGTCGAAGGGCGTGAGGGAACGGGGTGGGCGGCGCAGCAATCGCTCGAAGGCGTCGTCTGGCTCATACCGGTGGAATGAGCGATGATGTGGAGGATTTGTATATCGAAGTCGCAGCAAATGTCACGCGCGTTCGTACTTCCAACTCTGGTCAAGACGTCGTATAATCAGTATTGGTGCTGATGTCGATGGAGGTCTCCTATGAACTGGATGGTCGCAACCTTCATGTTCTTTCTCGTGCTGGTTCCGTTCCTCCCCCTGGCGGTGTCGCTGGTGTATACGTGGGTGACGAATCCTGAAACACAACCAACCGAGGAATAGGTCGCTGGCTCATGTGAACATCTGACGGACGCCTGCTCGCATCAGGGGCAGGCAAGAGTTAGGTTGTGCGCAGCCCTGATTGGGCTGCGCTTTTTTATTTCTCACACTAACTCCCGTTCAAAGATACAATTCTGATGCCAATGCACCGTCATGCGTTCACGACTGCCGGCGGGTGCAGCGGGACGCCTGGCGCTGCGGACGAAAGCCCTCGCTGAGACGCGGTTCGACCATGCTCACCGCAAGTGGAAGCACCGCTGGGTCTGCTGATGCCGATGCGCGGTCATGCTATCCCCGACTGCCGGTGCGCGTCGACGGTTGCGCCTTGCGAACCGAACCTTCGAATATCCTGGTGGTGTCAGGACGCCTTCTTCAGTATTGTAGTCACGCATAAGCGCATAGAAGGAAAGGTTAAGACCTGTTCCGACAGAGTCTGCCATGATGGCGAGCGCCGGTGATATGTTTCCTGCCATTATCAGGATACTTTCCCCTACAAAATCTTTGCAAGCTATTGACAAGACATCGACATTGGGCTATGATATGTTCGTGAGGTTTACTGAACAGTCAAGCAAACCAGGAGTAACAATGAAACCGCGTTCACCGAAGCTCTTTTTGTTCCTGACCGTGCTCATCGATCTTCTCGGCGTCGGTATTGTCTTACCGCTGATGCCATACTACGTCAAAATCGTCGAGCAATCGAGCATTCCATGGCTGGCAAACAATCGCGCCATCGTTGTCGGCTTGTTGATGGCATCATTTGCGCTGATGCAATTCCTGTTCGCTCCGGTGCTCGGCGCACTATCGGACCGGTATGGACGACGACCCATCCTGATCCTCAGCTTGCTGGGCAGCGCTCTGTCGTATGCGCTGTTCGGCGTCGCGGAATATCTTTCATTCCTTGGCGTGGAGACCGTTCTGGCCATTCTATTCCTGGGTCGCATCCTGAGCGGCATCACCGGGGCAAGCATTTCAACGGCGCAGGCGTATATTGCCGATGTGACCACTCCCGAAGAACGAGCGAAGGGAATGGGCATGATCGGAGCGGCGTTTGGATTAGGATTTATGCTCGGTCCGGCGCTTGGCGGGTTGTTGAGCACGATCAGCCTGGCGACGCCGGCTTTCTTTGCGGCTGGACTGGCGCTGGTCAATGTTATCTTCGGCTACTTCAATCTGCCGGAGTCACTGCCGCCTGAGCGTCGGACAGTTACGCCGGTGCGCGGCGTGAATCCGTTGGAGCGGGTACAGGCGCTGGTGCGACGCCCAAGCCTCCGGCCGCTGCTGATCGGCGTATTTCTCCTCAACCTGGCATTTGCCAGCCTGCAGAGCAATTTTGCGGTGTTCAGCGATGTCCGCTTTGGGTTTAGTCCGCTCGACAATGCGCTCATTTTTACGCTGGTCGGATTGCTGGCCGTTCTGATGCAGGGTGTGCTCATCCGCCGTCTGGTGCTTGCCTTCGGCGAAGCGCGGCTTGTCATTGCGGGACTGACGCTCATGGCGATCGGGTTTGTCGCTATCGCTTTTGTACCGCAGGCATGGATGCTCTTCCCGGTCGTGGGTGTGGTAGCGATTGGGAGCGGTATGGCGACGCCGTCGCTCACCAGCCTGATCTCGCGCCGGGTCGCCGCCCACGAGCAGGGAACGACGCTCGGCGGCACGCAGGCAGTGACGAGCCTGACGATGATTATCGGTCCGATCTTCGCCGGAGTGACGTTCGACAGCATCGACACCGGAGCGCCATACTATCTGGGGGGCGTCCTGATCGCTCTGGCGGTCATGGTCGTCGGTTCGGCGCTGTTGCCCACAATCCGGCAGCCGGTCGAACAGCCGCAGGGAGGCGTGGTTATCGGACGTATGGAGACGGAGTGATACTGGCGGCGACGATGAGCGCCGGATGACGAGCGCACATTCTGTATCACGGCACAATCCATAGCGATCGTAACGTTTTATCGCACTGATGACGTTGCGTTTGCCATGAGAGGGCGCGCGCCTGTGGCGCTGCGCCCTCTGACGTTTCTTCTTCCTTCCATCCATTGGCGGGAATACCGCGTACATCGGGGTGTATGAACAACAATGCCTCGCAGGGTCATAAGAGTTGCATGCGTGCTGTTATGCTGGTTGGTCGCGGGCAGACGGCGCCCGGAGCAGGGGCGTCACTCATTCGTCTCGCAGCGCGTTGTCGCGCTGCAGGCATTGCACCAATGGTCACCGCCTGTTTTGTCCATCACCAGCGCCCTTCCTTCGCCGAAGCGCTCGCTCAGTGTATCGCTCAGGGCGCCCAGGACATCGTTATCGTGCCCTATGCGCTGACGCTGTCAGAGCATGATCGGGCGGAACTGGAACGCCTGGCGGACAGCGTGCATCAGACGAATCCCCACATCGCGCTCCGCATCACCGGGCCGCTGGGTCATCATGCTGCATTAGCGGAGGTGCTCGTCCAGCGCGTTATCGAAGCGGATTATGTTGCCGCCCATCATCTATGGGGGCATCAGCAGCGCACTTCCTGGCCCCCATGGCAGCAGCAACACGTTATCGGGCTTGTCATCGTCATCGACAGCCCGGCAGGCATTCCGGCGACGCTAAAGGAGGAAGTGCTGGCATTGCACCACCATACGCCACGCTACATCGGTATTCATTTTTGTGCCATCGATCAGGACGAACTGGACCTGCGCGCACCACTTGAAGCGCTGATGGCGCAGGGATGCCGGTGGGTGATCATTGCGCCATATGTACTGGAGCAGGGTACAATTGTCGCTGCCGCCATTGAACGCGCCATTGACGAAATACGCGCCAGATATCCGGACATTATCGTCGTTCAGGCGGAACACCTGGCGTATGACCGACGATTATTGAAAGCAATTGCTGACCGGGTGCGCCTCCACGGGTAGCACACTATGCTTTTGCATTCGGGGAGTCCACTGCACACCGGCTGAATCGCCAGGGACCCGAAGCGCACAAAGGTGATGAAGCGCATTGCCTGTGTGTCCCTTTGTGACCTTCGTGGTTAGCTTTTTGCAGTGAAGTCATGAGGTAAATACATCCATCAGGAGGGGTCAGGTTTCTGTGCGACAGAAGCATGGTGCAGCGCCTGTTCGAGCAGTCTGCGCAACTGTGCCAGATGTTCTTGCTTGCGCGGTTCACGCAACGCACGCGCCGATGCCGTCCAGTAGCGGTGGTTCTCGATGAATGCCACCTGAGTTGCATACCACTGCACATCGCTCATGGGGCCATCGAACGCTTCATTTTCAGCGCGCAGCTTCTCGCTTTGCCGCCAGAAATGATCGCTGCCAAGCGTATCGAGATCGGCATCCGCCAGGATTTGCTCTGGCAACGTGGTCGGTGACTGAGGAATGCGTGTCGCCATGATCATGCGACAGATTTTTTCAATCTGCTCTGGTGTGTACCCAAAGGTTGGCAATACCTGCGCCGCAATTTCGGCGCCTGCCAGTTCATGCCCTTCGCGGCGCACCACAAATCCGAGATCGTGAAAGTATGCTGCGGTACGCAGCAGCAAGAGGTCTTCTCCATTAACTCCCTCGGCGTGCGCCAGACGTTCGGCGGCCGGCACAACGTCATCGCGGGTATGTTGCAGTGAATGATACGTTACTATTTCCGGCAGTTCTCTGGCGAGTCGTATGAGAGCGTATGCACGTGCGCTCTCGAAGTCCGGTTCAGTCATGCTCGTCTGTCCTCAGACACACATCCATGGAAGGGGCGATCTTCAGCGCTGTCATTGCGGCTGTCAACCAACGCACCCATCACCTTCCTGTCATTATATGCTACCTGGCAAGGATATGCATGCGCAGCAGGCTAGTACATGATACGTTATACTGCTTCGGAATGCGTCATGGGCGCGGATTCGCTCTGCTGCATAGCGATCAGCGCCTGGCGCGCGCCTGCATTGAAGAACTGAGCATCGCTGCCGCTCATCAGCATCGTCATGCCACGCTGCTTCCAGGCCGCCACCTCGCGCGGGTCGCTGCTGTGAATCCCACACGCCACGCCAGCACGCTGAGCCGCCTCCAGCACCTGCGCAATAGCGGCTTCCACTTCGGGATCTGTGACATTGGCAGCGCCCAACGAGATGGTCAGATCAAAGGGTCCAATCAGCCCGACATCGACTTCCGGAACGGCAAACAGTTCATCAATGCAGCGCACGGCTTCCACCCGTTCGATCTGGAGAACGACGAGCGTATGCTCGTTCATATGACGCACCAGGTCGCGCGGTCCCGCACTGCGGTAGTCGGTATGCCCGCGCCCGGCAGCGGCGCCGCGCACGCCGACCGGCGGATACTTCACATACCGCACCAGCGTCTGCGCCTGTTCGACAGTTTCGACCCGCGGGAGCATCACCCCCATTGCGCCGGCATCGAGTGCGCGTGCAACCAGATCGTATGCCAGATCGGGAATGCGCACCAGCGGGGTCAAACCCGCCAGACGCGCCACTCTGATCATCCCGGCAACCTCGCCGAGATCATAGACTCCGTGTTCCATATCGATGAACACAAAGTCGTACCCGGCATGCGCCAGCATCATGACATAGGCCGTAGACGCGCTTTCGACGAGCATGGTTCCATAGACTGACTGACCGGATTTGAGCGCTTGCTTCACATGGTTGATAGGCAGCATGTCATTTCTCCTTTCATTTGCATTCTACCGCGGTTTGGACTAGGATGCGCAGGACGGCGCAACGTGGGAAGGTAACGCAAGGCGAAAGGTGGAACGGTTGCATATGGCAGCAAGGCGGCTGGTAACGGGATGGAAGGTTGAAAGGGAATCGGTCCAGGTGAAGTCCAGCGATGACTTCACTGCAAAAAGCTAACCACGAAGGTCACCAAGGGACACACAGGCAATGCGCTTCATGGTTCTTCACCTTAACCACGAAGGTCACCAAGGGACACGCAGGACATGCGCTTCATGGTTCTTCCCTTCGTGCGCTTCGGGTCCCTGGTGGTGAAGCCTGTGTGCAGTGGACTCAGCGATCTAATCCTGACCCTTTCCCGGCGCTCAGTGCTTGGTTCCTGGTTCTCGGTTCTTGGTTCTCGTAACCCCTAACCCTTACCTACAAGGTTGAACGAGGTATGCACACAGCATTCGAGGGCGTTCTGACCGAACGCGACTGGAAACGACACATCAGTCATCCGTTCGAGGTTCCTGCTGGCGCAACCCGGCTTTTCATCCGGTTGCGTTTCGATCCGCCGGTTATCGATGGCGTCAAGAATATGCTGTGCCTTTCACTCTTCGACCCGGCAGGATTCCGTGGCGCCGGGCATCGCAGCGGCGCGCAGCATGACGTTGTCATCGATGCAGCCAACGCCACCCCCGGCTACCTCCCCGGATCGCTGCCATCCGGTCTGTGGGACGCGGTGATCGATACGCACATGGTAGCGCCTGGCGCACCGTGTCGCTATACCCTTGAGATTCGCGCGACCGATGAGCCTGTGGCAGAACCTGCGCCAGTGCCGACGGTCCCATCGGTGAGGACGCCGGGGCGCGGCTGGCGCCGTGGCGACCTCCACGCGCATACGATTCATTCGGATGGCGATTGGGACATCCCGGATCTTCTTGCCGCAGCCCGCGCCCGCCGGCTCGATTTTGTCACACTCACCGATCACAACACGATATCGCAACTCCGCAATATCGATATGCTGACGACCGACGACCTGCTGGTCATGGGAGGGATGGAACTCACCACGTTCTGGGGACATGCGTTGAGCCTGGGAACACGCCGCTGGATCGACTGGCGCATTCGCCCTGGTGAACGCAGCATGCCGCAGATTGCCGCCGAAATCGAGAAAGAAGGCGGGTTGTTCGTCATCGCCCATCCGCTGGCGCCTGGCGACCCATCCTGTACCGGTTGCGATTGGCGGTATGTCGAAATGATGCCGGGCGCGGCGCACGCGGTTGAGGTGTGGAATGGCTTATGGAACGGCGACAGCAACAATGAAGCGGCCCTCGCGCTATGGTATGAGTGGTTGAACTGGGGACTGCACCTGACGGCAACTGCCGGAACCGACGCACACGGTCAGGCGCCGCCGGAGGCGCGCCCCGGTTTCAACGTCGTCTATGCCGCGCGCCGCGATGAAGCCGCGATCCTGCGCGCAGTCGCGCACGGCAGGCTCTACCTGAGCAGCGGTCCGGCGCTTGAACTGACCGGTGTGAGCGGTGACGTCAACGTGATGATAGGCGGGATGCTTCCCAGAGGCACAGCGACGATCCACGCGCACTGGCGGGATGTTCCCGCCAATGCGCGGCTGCGCCTGATCGCCGATGGCGCGCAACTCAGCGAAGACATCGCCACGCCTGCCGGGAAGCGCACCTGGAATCTGAACGAAGGCGCCGCGCAGTGGTGCGTCGCCGAGATCCGTGCAGCGAACGGTGAATTGCTGGCGGTGACGAATCCGATCTACTTTGCTCCCGAAGAATAAGCACACGTGTTTCACGTGAAACACGCAGATCTTATCGCACCTGTTCACGCCGGTAGGATTCATCGAGCACTTCGACGACGTGCATGACCCTGGCGTTCAACCCGGCCTTGCGCACGCCTGCGATCAGTTGCAGGTGACAGCCGGTATTGGTGGTGACGACCAGCGTTGCTTCGGTTGCCGCAACATCCCTCATCTTGGCGTCGAGCACCTGATCGGCGATCTCGGGTTGGGCGATATTGTAGACGCCAGCGCTGCCGCAGCAGCGGTCGGGTTGGCGCAGTTCGATCAGTTCCAGACCAGGAATAGCGCGGAGCAGGTCGCGCGGCTGGCGCAAGACGCGCTGTCCGTGGCGCAGATGGCACGAATCGACATAGGTGGCGCGAACACGGACTTCCCCGCGTGGCGGATGATGCAGGTGATCGGCGAGGAACTCGTTCACATCGCACACCAGTGATGCAAAGCGCTGCGCCCGTTCGGCATACACCGGATCATCTTTCAGCAAATGCGGATACTCCTTCAATGCCAGGCCACACCCGCCGGCATTGACAATGATCGCCATCACGTCTTCCGCCAGAAACGCATCGATATTGCGCCGCGCCAGCGCACGCGCCGCATCAAGATCGCCAACGTGGGCATGCGCCGCACCGCAGCATGTCTGCGCCATTGGCGTCACAATCTCAAAGCCGTTCCGCCGCAGTACCCGACGCGTCGCCTGATTGACCGGCGCCAGAAACGCTTCTTGAATACACCCGACAACGAATGCTACCCGTCCACGTCGCTCGCCGGCAGCGGGAGCGGGTGCACTGTAATCGACATAGCGCGGCGTGAGCGGCGGAATAATCGCCTCCATCGCGCGCAGGTGCGACGGTAGTACATTCACGCGGCGAACGAGTTTCTGAAGACCGATTTTCTGGTAGAGCCACAACGCTGATGCCAGCAGTTTCAGGCGTTCGCGATGGGGCATCAGTTGATACAGCCCCACCCAGCGCAACACACGCTCAGCCGATGAGATGGCGCGATGGCGCTCGACCAGTTCACGCGCCGGTTCGAGGAGCGCGCCATACTGCACGCCGGACGGACAGGCCGTTTCACAGGCACGACACGCCAGGCAGCGCGTGATATGTGTTGCAAATGCGCCATTGACCTGATCTTCTGCGATCCTGCCTTCACTGACCGCGCGCATCAGCGCAATCCGACCACGCGGTGAGTCCATCTCCGTGCCAAACACATCGTAGGTCGGACATGCCTGGAGACAGAGTCCGCAGTGGATGCACTGATCCAGTTTTGCGCGATACTCCTTGCTCTGCAGCAACTCGATAACCTGGCTCATAACACTCCTGGCTGCTTGTTACAGAACGGCGAGATTCCTGAGCGACATTGCGTGACTCCAGAGGCAGTTCATCTCCCGCTACGGACGTCCCTGGTCCATGCCAACCGCCAGCCACGAGCGATTGTGTGTTCTTAATCGTCCCTCATATGTGAATCAAATACACATAGAGCGACAACAATCCCTATCTCTGTTTCCAGGGACCGCAGGGAATCCGAGGGTGGACGGCTGTTTCTGTGACTCCGTATCTTCGCTTCCGCGCATTGTACTACAAATCGTGCCGGATCATGATAAGATAGCGCGAGCATCCTTTGCCGGGGTTTGATTATGAACACTCAGCAACCTGAATGGCGTCTGCCTACCCGCCTGGTCCATGCCGGCGAGCGCGCGCCAGCGCCGGCTGCTACGCCAACTGCAACGCCAATCTACACCAGTGCAACGTATGTGCATCCCAACTTTGCAGCGCTCGATGACGCGCTCGAAAGCGATAGCGGGTATGTCTATACCCGCCACGGCAACCCTACCGTGACCGCACTGGAGGAAGCGATGACAATCGCCGAGCGCGGCGCGGGCGCGGCGGTGTTTGCGTCGGGGATGGCGGCGCTGTACGCGGCGCTGCTGGCGGCCGGCACGCCGCGTGGCGCCACCGCGCCCGCGCCGCGCGCGATCCTGGCGGCGCGCGATATGTATGGCGCTACTACCCTTCTGCTCCAGGAGTTCTTTGCTGCGCGCGGAACGAACATTGCAACCTGTGATATGTGCGACCTGAATGCCGTCGATGCAGCACTGGAAGAGGTTCAGCCCGATGTGGTGCTGGTCGAGCAGCTATCGAACCCGCTTCTGCGCGTCGTGGATATTCGCGCGCTGGCGCAGCGTGCGCGTTCGGTCGGCGCGCGCCTGGTAGTGGACAGCACGATCGTGACGCCAATCCTGCAGCAACCGTTGACCCTTGGCGCCGACCTGGTCGTTCACAGCGCGACGAAGTACCTCGGCGGGCACGGCGATGTCGTCGGCGGCGTGGTTGTGGCGCGCACCAGCCTGGTGCGTGATACGTTGCACCGTCAGGCGCGGTTGCTGGGCGCTACGCTGGGACCGTTCGAGGCGCATCAGATTCTGCGCGGCTTGAAGACGCTGGCATTGCGCGTGCGGCAGCAGTGCCGTTCGGCTGCTGAGATTGCTGCGTGGCTGATGCGTCATCCGGCGGTTGCGTCGGTTCACTATCCGGGTCTCGAAACCCATCCGCAGCATGCGCTGGCGGCAGAGGCGTTCGGCGGACTGTTCGGCGCACTGGTGACCTTCGAGTTGCGCGGGGCGGACCGCACGACGCTGCCGCGTTTCTTTGATGCGCTGCGACTCATTCTGCCCGCCACAACGTTGGGAGATGTCTATACACTGGCGAGCGCGCCAGCCGTCGCATCGCACCGGGAACTGACGCCGGAACAGCGGGCGGCGCGCGGCATCACTGATGCCATGGTGCGTCTCTCGGTGGGGATCGAAGATGTCGCCGACATTATTGCAGACCTGCAACAGGCATTGGGAGAGGACCCCTAACCCTTCTCATGTCACCTGCTTCACCTGCCGAAACTCGTCGCGATCCCAGGCGCGTGCTTCGAGGATGTGCAGCATGCGGTCAACTGCGTCCCAGACATCGACGAAACGCAGGTAGAGCGGCGCGAATCCGAAACGCACAATGTCAGGTGCGCGGAAGTCGCCGATGACTCCTGCGGCAATCAGCGCCTGCATCAGCGCATACCCCTGAGGGTGACGAAAACTGACCTGGCTGCCGCGCAGGGCATGGTCACGCGGGGTTATGAGTTCCAGCCCATACCCGGCGCAGCGCATTTCGACCAGGTGAATAAAGAGGTCGGTCAGCGCCAGTGATTTTGCCCGCACCTGCTGCATGTCGGCTTCGAGCAGCAGGTCGATACCGCATTCGAGCGCAATCATACTGAGGATCGGCGGCGTGCCGCACAGGTAGCGCCCGATCCCCGGCGCAGGTTCGTAGATGGGGTCGAAGGCAAAGGGCGCGGCATGCCCCATCCACCCTGAGAGCGGCTGACTGAACGCCGGTTGCCATCGGCGCGCAACGAACAGATAGGCGGGCGCGCCGGGACCGCCGTTGAGGTATTTGTAGCCGCACCCCACCGCAAAATCGACATCAGCGCCGTTCAGGTCCACCGGAACCGCTCCGGCTGAGTGCGCCAGATCCCACAATGCGAGCGCGCCATAGGCGTGCGCCTGGCGCGTCAGATGCGCCAGATCGTACATGCGCCCCGTTTTGTAGTTCACGTGGGTCAACAGCAGTACGGCAACCTGATCGTTCAACTGCTCCTCGATCCGCTCGCCGTCTGCCAGCCGCAGTTCGTGGACGCCGCCAAGATGCCGGATCAACCCCTGCGCCATGTACAGGTCGGTCGGAAAGTTATCCGGCGTTGAAAGGATTACGCGCCGATCCGGGTTCAGCGCCAGCGCCGCCGCCAGCGTTTTGAACAGGTTCACCGAGGTCGAGTCGGCGCAGATTACCTCGTCCGAGCGGGCGCCGATCAGACGGGCGATCTTGCCGCCGATGCGCGCTGGCGCATTGATCCAGTCGCACGCCGTCCATCCCCGGATGAGCATGCGTCCCCACTCTTCCTGAATGACCTCTTGCATGCGCTCGATGGTGCGCTGCGGCGGTGGACCGAGGGAGTTGCCGTCCAGGTAGACAAGATCGTCGGGTATGTGGAAGAGCGTGCGAAAGCGCGCCAGCGGATCGGCGGCGTCGCGCGCGATGAGTGTGGTACGAGAAACCGGAACATCGTAACCCATGGCGATCTCCTTCCAGGCGTCTCCGATGGCTTTCTAACAGTCTTCGAGCCATTCATCCGTTCTCGCCCCGGTCTAGCCCGCGCAGGCGAGCCGCTTTCCGGAGCCTGCGACTTCGGTCGCCAGGCGAGTGTGCAGATCGTGGAGCATGTCTTCAAAGTCCGTCAGGATGCTACGGTGCGGCACAGTAAAAGTGGACGGCATTATAGCATAGAACATGTGGAGATTATGTGTTGGTCTATTTTCTCTGTTTTATATTGACAAATCGATTTTATTAGGATATGCTAACTCTACAGATTTGAACCATCACTATTATCAGTACAAGGAACCCACAATGCCCGGCGCAACTCCAGTCGATTGGATCACACTCCTTCAAATCGCGCTTGCGCTGGGCATTCTTTCCCTGTGCTGCTGGCTGATCGGTGTAACTGCCGCTGCACGCATCCAGGCGCGCCATCGGCGTCCTCCGGTCTTGCGCCGCGTTCCTGACCGCCAATCAACGCAATCTTGCGACCCCGGAAGTGCACAACGGTCACGCCATACAGCGACGGAGGAGATATCGTAAAGGAGGGGCGTTATGCTGCCTGCTACCGTATCCATACCACGCAACGGTTGTCTGACGGCGCTGGTCAATCGATTGCTCGATGAGGAAATCGAGCGACGCAGCGCCGATCATCAAGAGAGCGGCGAGTCATTGCCGCTGCCGGCGCGCGCGGCGATTGTCGAGATTGTGACCCGCACCGTGGAGCGGCTGAACCGGGAAACATATCGGTCGCCAGCAGACGAGACGGCGATGCACGCCCGTGATGATGTGCGCTGATCGCGGAGAACCGTAACAGATGGAAGGAGATTCAGCATGTCAGAAGAAAAGACGACTTGGATACCCGGCGCACACCTAGATATTGCAAAAATGCCCGGACACTGGCTGTTAGCACGGATGGGCAAGCGTGTCTTGCGTCCCGGCGGTCTTGAGTTGACCCGGAAGATGCTCGATGCACTAGCCATTAACTCAACCGATCACGTTGTCGAGTTTGCGCCGGGTCTGGGTGTAACGGCGCGCCTGACGCTTGCACGTCAACCAGCGTCATATACTGCCATTGAGCGTGATGAAGCTGCTGCAGAGAGCGTGCGATCGTTTCTGACCGATACGCGCCACCGCTGTCTGGTGGGGAGCGCCGAAGAAACCGGACTGGACGCCGCATCGGCAACGGTCGTCTATGGTGAGGCGATGCTCACGATGCACACACTAGGGCAGAAGGCGCGCATTATCCGCGAGGCGTATCGTATTCTGCAACCCAGCGGACGATACGGCATTCATGAATTGGGTTTGACCCCCGATGACTTAAGCGAAGCGACAAAAGATGCCATTCTGCGCGATCTCTCCACAGCAATTCACGTCGGCGCTCGTCCGTTGACTGCCTCGGAATGGCGCGCCATTCTGGAGTCTGGAGGATTTCAGGTATGCACAGCGTTCACTGCGCCGATGCACTTGCTGGAACCAAAGCGGATGATTCAAGATGAAGGACTGGCACGGGCGTTGCGGATTCTCTTCAACATTCTTCGCACGCCGGCGGCACGCCGGCGCATCCTGGCGATGCGGCGCGTCTTTCGCACGTACCAGGATCATCTAATGGCGATCTCACTCATAGCGGTCAAACCAGAGGAAGTTGTATGAATGCCACAACATTTGTCAATCTGGCAGCACAGGTTACTATTCCTGAAGATGGCACGATCAGTCGCACCCTGTACCAGGACGAGCGCCTGAAAGTCGTGCTGTTCGGCTTCGCCGCCGGGCAGGAACTCTCGGAACACACCGCATCAATGCCGGCGATCATGCACTTCATTCAGGGTGAGGCGCGGGTGACGCTCGGGAACGATGCGATTGAGGCGCAGCCAAACACGTGGGTGCATATGCCAGCGCACCTGCTGCACAGCATTTATGCCAGAACGCCGGTAATCATGCTGTTACTGTTGCTGAGAGAAGCAAGGGGTTGACCGCCACATGCTCTATCTCACCCTACTCACACTCCACAACCTGATGCGCTGGGTGACGCTGATCGCTGCGATCTGGGCGCTGTACCGCGCCTATCGCGGCTGGTTCAGCGCGCATCCATGGACCTCCGCCGATCAGCGCGCTGGACGCTGGTTCGCCCTGACGCTCTCGCTGCAACTGCTGATCGGCGGGGTCTTTTACTGCCTGCCCGACTCAGTTGCGCAACTGGCCTGGACGAACCTGGATGCGGTGATGCGTGAACCATCACTCCGTTTTTTTGTCGTTGAACATAGCGTGCAGATGGTTGTTGCGCTGAGTCTGGCGCATATGGGCAGCGCGCTGGCGCATAGGGGGCGCAATGATGCGGATCGCCACCGGCGCGCCGCGCTGTTCTTCTCGATCAGCCTGTTGATTGCATTTGCCGCCATCCCCTGGCCCTGGACGCCGCACGAGCGACCGCTGGTGCGTCTGGGCTGGGAGTGGTAGCCAGAGGAGGCTGGTATGGCGGAAACAACTCCTGGTTCGGTGCGGCTGCGCCCGATTGCTCTCCCGATTGAACATGGCGGCTGGGGGTTTCTTGGCGCGCCGATCATCCTTGGCATGTGGGCGGCGCCGTCGCTTGCGGGGTTCTGGCTGAGCCTGGCGGCGTTGGGTGTCTTTCTGACGCGCCAACCGCTTAAACTGGCGCTCGGCGACCGGCAGCGCGGCAAACGCTATCCGCGCACAGCGTGGGCGGAGCGATTCGTCGCACTGTACGGCATCAGCGCGCTGCTGGCGTTCCTTGCCGCCTGGCTGACGACGGCGCATCCATTCTGGTTGCCGCTGCTGCTGGCGGCGCCGCTCGCACTCGTGCAGTTCCGCTACGACCTGCTCAAAGAGAGCCGGTCGTTGGCGGCGGAGGTCTGTGGTGCGAATGCGCTCGCGTCGCTGGCAGCGGCGCTGGCGCTGTGCGGCGGATGGCAACTCATCCCGGCGCTCATGCTCTGGCTGCTGCTGGCGCTCAAAGCAACCGCTGCAATCATCTATGTGCGCGCCCGGATTCGCCTGGCGCGCAATGTTCCCGCTGCGCGCGCGCCGGTTTATCTGGCGCATGCCATCGCACTGGCGGCGGTCGCCGGGCTGGCGACGATCAATCTCGTTCCGTGGCTCGCAGCAGCAGCCTTTGTCATCCTCCTGGCGCGCGCGGCGATCGGGTTGCTGCCGCGCAGCCTGAAGACGCCAACTGCTATGGTAGGGGTGCAGGAACTGGGGTTTAGCCTGCTCACCGTCGCCGCAATCGCTGTGGGGTTCTCAATGGGTTGGTGAGGGATACTGCGTGCATCGAACAAGCCCGGTTCTCCGGCAGCCTGCGTCGAGGCTGTGCAGACGATCAAATCCGCCGGTATCAACATGGGCATTATTTTGCTGGCAGGTGCGGGAGGAACACGCCTGGCGGCAGCGCACGTCGCCCATTCGCTCGATGCGCTGGCAGCGATGAATCTAGAGCCTGTTATGCACTTCAGAGATACACGTGGTATGATTTCAGTATGACACGTCAACCCTATCCAAGCGATGTGAGCGACGAGGAGCGGGCCTTCGTCGCTTCGACCGGCTCAGGCGCCGCGCTCCCTCCCTGACC
>CALGYB010000133.1 GCA_937935075.1 uncultured Roseiflexus sp.
GCGCTCGCGTAAGCGCATCCCTCCTCCTCGCCTTTGCGCCTTTGCGCCTTTGCGTTGTTGACTTCACTGCAAAAAGATGGAACCAAGCAACCACGAAGGGCGCCAAGGGACACGAAGGACATGCGCTTTATGGTTCTGCCCCTTCGTGCGCTTCGGGTCCTTTGTGAGATTAAGCCTTTTTGCACCAGTAGAGCATAGACCGCAATGGCGCCAAACGCCAGATAAACGGCGGTTGCCGTCTGCGCACGGCGGTTGAGCCGGATCGCCAGCAGCAGCATGATCAACAGGACGGCGGCGCCTGCCGACAGTATCAGCATCTGTGGCTGTGCGACAATCGCTCCCGCTACGCCGTAGACGATCACCGTCACGAAAGATGCAACCGAAGACCAGAAGAGGAGTTGGTGCAACTGTGCGTCACCGCGATTGCTGGTATGATTGTTATGATTGTTCTGGGTCATGCTTGTGTCTTTCAATTGGAGATCGTGATATGTTCACGATACGGTATCGTGTCGGAATTATAACGAATGCGCTTACCAGGAGCGATCAACACCGGAAAGGATGAGCATCATGCGTATTGTCTCGCTGCTTCCCTCGGCGACCGAGATCGTGTGCGAACTGGGCCTGGCGGATATGCTGGTCGGCGTTTCACACGAGTGTGACTACCCGCCCGATGTGGTCGCCGATTTGCCGCGGGTGACCCGTTCCGCCATTCCGCACGGTTTGTCGAGCGCCGAGATCGATCAGGTCGTCAGTGCGCGCCTGGCGCGCGGCGAAAGCCTTTACCTGCTCGAAGAACCGCTCCTCGCCGAATTGCAGCCCGATCTGGTGATCACCCAGGAATTGTGCGATGTCTGCGCCGTCTCGTTCGCCGATGTCTGCACCCTTGCGGCGCGATTGCCGGGCAATCCGCGCGTTGTGTCACTGGCGCCGCCGAACCTCGAAAGCATTTTCGGCGATGTGGTGACGATCGCCGAATCGGTGGGCTTGCCCGAACGCGGACAACGGCTCACCGAACGTTTGCGGCAACGGCTCGATGACGTTCGTCGCGCAGTCGCCGGTCAGCCGCGTCCTGGCGTTGTGGCGCTGGAATGGCTCGATCCGCCGTTCATCGGCGGGCACTGGGTCCCGGAAATGATCCATCTCGCAGGAGGACGCGACCTGCTCGGTCGCGCGGGGGAGCGGTCGTTCCGGGTGCGCTGGGAGGATGTTCTCTGTGCGCAGCCGGACGTGGTTTTGCTCATCCCCTGCGGCTATTCCGCTGAGGCTGCGCAGCACGAGTGGGACGCGCTGCCGCGTCCGCCAGGATGGTTCGACATCCCGGCGGCGCGCGCGGGCCGGGTGTATGCGCTGGATGCCAACAGCTACTGCTCGCGCCCGGCGCCGCGTGTGGTCGAAGGGGTCGAGCATCTGGCGCGCCTGTTGCATCCGGCATGCTTTCCACAGGAAGGAACAGCACAATGAGCGCTGCCGATCGCGTTGAGACGCGTATGGTCTTTCCGGTGTTCCCCATGAACACCAACCACTACCGGACCCTCTTCGGCGGCACGGCGGTCGCCTGGATCGACCAGGCGGCGTTCATTTGCGCCACGCGCTGGTGCCGGCGCAAGGTCGTGACGGTGCGGATTAGCGAGGTCCACTTCCATCACCCGGTGCGCGAAGGGTCGATTGTCGAAGTGATTGCCCGTCTGGTCGGCACGGGGCGCAGTTCGATGCGCGTTGCCGTCGATGTCTGGTGGGAGCCGATGGACCACGACGAACGGGTGCTGGCGTGCCAGGCGGAGTGCGTGCTTGTCGCGCTCGATGAGAATGATCGTCCGGTGACGGTGCCGCCGCTTACGGAGACAATGTCATGAATGCAATGGGTGCGGTTGCGGATGGTCAGAACGTTTGAACACCTCCCTGGTGCGGTTCGGTCGCGTTTCACAGCGAGCGGGTCTGCGTGAATCCGGTGCGTCCGCGCACATCTGCGTCTCTTACATTGTGCCTGGACCTGACTGCTATGATTGTCGTTGACGCTCTTGGGCGACGCCTGGAACTGAAGAACCCGCCGCAGCGGATTGTGTCGCTCGTGCCGAGCCTGACCGAATGGCTCTTCGATGTCGGACTCGGCGCGCGCGTCGTGGCAGTGACCGACTACTGCATCGAGCCAGCAGCGGCGCTCGCCGGCATCCCGCGCATTCGCGGCACGAAGAACCCCGATCGGTCAAAGATTATTGGATTGCAACCCGATCTGGTCATCGCCGATCAGGAGGAGAACCGCGAGCGTGATGTGCTGGCGCTGACGGCGGCTGGCATTCCGGTGTATGTCACGGCGATCCGCAGTGTTGCCGACGTTCCAGAGCAGTATGAACGGCTTGCCATGGCACTGGATGCAGCAGAAGCAGCCGCGCCGGATCTTGCGGCGCTGCGCGCGGCGCTCGCCGAAGCGCAACAACGAGCGCTGCAACGTCGTATCCCGACGCTCGCATTCATCTGGCGCGATCCGTGGATGGCAGTGGGGGCGGAGACGTATGCGGGCGATCTGCTGGAACGGTGCGGCGCCGACAATCTCGGTCGCCGGTTGCCGGGGCGTTACCCGCGCGCTCCGCTAGAGGCGTTCATGCGCCTGCAACCGGACATTATTCTGTTGCCGGATGAACCGTATGCGTTCAGCGAGCGCGATCTGGACGCTTTTGCGCCATATGGCGACGTTCCGGCAGTGCGGGATGGACGCATACTGCTGTGTGACGGCATGCTGCTGACCTGGCCCGGCCTGCGCGCCATCCGCGCGTTGCGGATGTTTGCGGAGATGATTGCGGGTGGGGAGAGATGAGACGTTTTTCGTCCACGAAGAACACGAAGGTGCATGAAGAACACGCGCTGTCGCTGGTCATCCATCCGCGTGCCAGGCGCAACGGTCAACGCGCACCGGCAGGCATGTCGTGGACGCAGACTGCGCATTGGCATCAGCAGCCCCAGCGGGGCTTTCACTTGCGGTGAGCGCCGTCGAACCGCGTCCTCAGCGAGGGCTTTCGCCCGCAGCGCCCCGGCAGGTATGGCACAAATGATCGCGCATGATTAGAAGACTGGAAGAATGGCGAAAACTCTATTATCGGACGTTGTTTCGATATAGGAACACAACACGCCCGGCGCTGTAACGCTACCCGGATATCGGCGATCCACTCACAGACGGTCTGCCGCCTTGTCCCAACGCCCCCTTCTCCCACGAAGGGAGAAGGGGGCTGGGGGGATGAGGGAGAAACGGTCCTGGCGGCGCTGAAAACGCACTGCCCATCGAAAAGATCTGCCACATTGCATCCTTCTCCGGCAAACGCTACAATGCCTTGTATGATTGTGCGGAAGGAGACATGATGAAACAACGTCCTTTCTGGTATATCGGAGCGATCGCGGCTTTGCTTCTGGCGCTCGCCGCTTGTGGCGGCGGTGCACCGACCAGCCTGCTGCCGGCACAGGATGCGACTGCCGTCAACCCGTCGAATGCCTCGCCCGTGGCAGAGGTGACCGCCTCACCGGAGGCGGTCGCGCCATCGCCGGTTCCGCCGCGTCTGTCGGAAGGCGGCGTCGAGGTGATCACCGGCGAGTTTGAATATACCAATGACATCATTACCGTCTACTACGTCGAACACGCTGTCGGACTGGTCGATCTCTACGGTTTCATTACCCGCGATGAGGAATGGGAGCTGCCGGTCGAGAGTCAGGTGCTGGGACCGCTGACCATCGACGCGGAGCAGCAACGCGGCGAGTTTCGCCTGGCTTTGCCCGCGCGTCCCGACGGTGTACTGGCGGATGTCGATAACGACGCACAGCGCGACACCGGCGTGCAGGTGTTTGTTGTAGCGTACTGGCCCAATCTGTATGGCGGTCCCTTTTCTGAAGGGGACGACCGCAGTTTCGGATGGCCCGCCTATCTGGCCTCGACGGTCAACGATCCGGAGAACAACGATGAAGTCACCGGCGGTAAACTGGTTGTGTGGGCGCCGGACGATGCGCAGCAGTTTCCGACCGATTTCGGCGCCGACGGGCTGCTATTTACCGCCGATGACCCGGTTGGTCCACTCCCTGCCGGGTATTCGGTCATCAATCTCGATCAGCGTCCATTTGCTATCGAGCGTGACCGCGAAGTGCAGGTAACGTTGTACGAACCGCCGGATGCGGCGATCAAAGATTTCTCCGATCTGTCGTATACCAGGGCGTTCGATGAGATGTTCAAACGGGTGCGTGTTGAGTACGCCTTCAACGGCATTCCCGGCAAAGCGCCGGATTGGGATTCGCTCTACGCTAAACTGGCGCCGCGCGTGGCCGAAGCAGAGCGCCGAAAGGATCGCCGGGCGTTCTTCGATGTGATGTTCGATTTTGCGAATGCCTTCCGCGATGGGCATGTCGGCGTCAGTTCGCCGCTTTCCGGCGCGTTGTTCCGCGAACGCGCCGCCGGCGGGTATGGTTTCGCTATCCGCGAACTGGACGATGGCCGCGCGCTGGTGGTCTTCGTGACGCGCAATAGCCCTGCCGATCGCGCCGGCATGCAGGTGGGCGCCGAACTGCTGACATTCAATGGCACACCGGTCAAAGACGCGATTGCGGCTGTCGAGCCGCTGGGGGGACCGTTCTCGACCGACTTTGCGCTGCGGTATCAGCAGGCGCGCTACCTGCTGCGCGCGCCGGTCGGGACGGAAGCGCAGGTGACGTTCGCCAACCCGCGCAGCGCGCCGCAGACAGTCACGCTGCGCGCTGTGGAGGAACGCGCCAGTTTTCTGGCGACATCGATCTTCAAGGAACGCAACCCGGCGGCGCTGCCGGTCGAGTTCGAGCAACGACCGTCCGGCGTGGGGTATATTCGCATCAATGCCAATTACGACGATCTGAACCTGCTGATCAGGCTGTTTGAACGTGCGTTGAAAACCTTTGAGGACCTGGACGTTCCCGGCATTATCATCGATATGCGGCAGAACAGCGGCGGTGCGCCGTTGGGTCTGGCAGGGTTCCTGACCGATCAGGAGATCATCATTGGGCAGGACGAGTACTACAGCGAGCGCACCGGCAGGTTCGAGCCGGAAGGTCCGGTCGATAAGATTCTGCCGAACCAGAACCAGTACCGCTTCGACAAGATCGTGCTCCTGGTAGGTCAGGCGTGCTTCAGCGCGTGTGAGTTCGAGTCATATGGGTTCAGCAAAGTTCCTGGCGTGATCGTGGTCGGTGAAACGCCGACAGCCGGGGTGTATGCCGAGGTGTCGCGCGGGCAGTATGTGCTGCCGGACGGTATTTTCCTCCAGGTGCCGACCGGACGCACGCTGTTGCCGGATGGTACGCCGCTGCTGGAGGGAGTGGGGGTTGTGCCGACGATCCGTGTGCCGGTGACTGCTGAAACAGTGCTGACAGACCGCGACGTGGCGCTGGAGCGGGCGGAACGGGAAATCGTGGGACGCTGAACTGCCGCTCTTTCCCTGCTCGTTCCTGGCAACAGGCGTCGGCTGAGCCGGTCGAAGCCGATGCCGAACGCCAGTCCGGGTAGGCGAAGGCAGTGCCTTCGCCTACCCGACGATCTTTTCCGGAAGGCTCTAAAGCAAAGAATCCAGCATCGCCCGGTGCAGCCCGCGCAGGCGGGCTTGACGCCCGTAGCCCGCGGCTTCAGCCGCCGGGCGGACTGCGGTCCACGACATACCCGCCGGTGCGCGTTGACCGTTGCGCCTGGCCCAACGAACGCGCGAACATCTTGCTTATCTGACTGACTGCAAGTTAGTATTAGCCGACGCCAAACGCCAGATAGCCAGGGGCGGCTCTGGCGCCGCGTGGACTGTGCTACCGCAGATACTCGCTCACCTGGCGCACCCAATCCGCAGCGCCATACCAGATCAGGAAGAGCGCTACCGCAATAGCAAGCGCCGCGCCAGCGCGACGGCGGCGCTGCCATTGTTCGAGCGCCACGCCGGCGCCAATGCTGAGCGCCGGGTAGATGAAGATCGTCCAGCGCACCGGCTGGTCACTGAACAGGAGTGTTCCCAGACTTGCCAGCGCACCGAGCCAACAGGCTGCCAGGGTCATCCTCAATGCGCCGTTGTGTGGGCGACCCATGAGCACAACGCCGATGATGCCGGCTGCCAGCGCAATCGGCGGTATGGGGGCGCCAGAGCTGAAGACGAAGCCGATCACCCACCGGTTCAGTTTATCCAGCAGCGGATCGCCCGGCGGGCAGATGATCCCTTGCGCCGCCAGCGCCTCCTGCGCAATACGACGCTCCTCCGTCACATACCCGAACGCCGAGTAGAAGAGCGCGAATGCCGCGATGCCCGCCACACCGACGGTCATGGCGGGTCGCCAGACGCTGACGAGAAGGGTTTTCAGGATGCGAGGGGGGTTGGATCGAAGCGGCGTGTCGCCTGTACTGGCGTCTCGATGCTCTGCCGCCCTCATCCCCCCTGATCCTGCGAAGCGCAACAGGGGCGTCTGGACATTCTGAACCAGATATAGCAGAAGCCAGACCGCCAGTGCTGCGCCGGTCGAGAGGGCGACGCCGCCATGACTGAGCAGGATGAGCAGGATCAGGGTAGCGCCGGCGGAAGTCGTCTTCCACGAGTGATCACGCAGCGCCAGCGTCATCCAGAGGATCAGCGGCGCAACCAGCGCCTGTGCCAGCAGGTTTGCCATTTCGCCGACGGAATAGGAGCGCAGGATTGGCGGCGCGAGGGCATAGATCGCCGCTGCGTAGAGGGCCGCGGTTGTTCCTGCCCCTGAGCGCCGGATCAGCAGCCATAGGATGGCCACTGTCAGGCTTTCGAGCGCTGCCGTGCCCGCCTGCACCAGTAATGTGAGCGCCATGCGGTCGGCGCCGGTCAGCAGGACGACAGGCAGCAGCGTCAGGTAGCCACCCGGCGGGTATGGTTGCGGTCCGGCGCCGGCGCGGCAGGGAAGCCCTTCGGTGAAGAAGATCATGCCACGCGCCACATCCGCCAGGTTGTTGACATGCAGCCCCAGATCGCTGGTTTGCGCATAGGGATGCAGCATCCCCGCCACACGCACGAACCATGCAACCGCCGTCAGCCCTGCGGCGGTTGCGGCATCCTCAGCCGGTTGTAGTGCGCGCAGCGCCGTCTCGACAAAGGGGACCAGCGCATACGCCGCCCATACCCACACCGCGACGGTTGGCGCAAACACAGTGGCATCCATGCGGCGCGTTGCGATCATCCAGGCGGCAAGCAGCGCCACGGTTGCCACAACCGCAGCAGGTGCGTGTGCAGCACGACGGATTGGCGCAAGCGTGCGCTGAATTAGCGCATACACGCCTGCCAGCGCCGCCGTCATCCAGGCAAGGGTTGCCCACGCCGGTCGGTAAGGCGCCGGTTGTGCGGGAGTCGCCACGATGCGGAAGACCGGCATCCCCAGGATGCGCGGGTCAGAAGGAGCAATCAGGCGCGGGGTCGTGAACGTCAGGCGCAGGTCGCCGGACGTGTCGGCAGGTGCAAGGATGGCATACGTCCGCCGCTGTGCGTCGATCTGAAGCGTGATCGGTACGCTGTCGGCGGCGCGCCAGACACTGGTGATCGCACTGCCGTCGGGTCGTCCGCTGGCGGCGGTGATGCGCAGCAGCCAGACATCGCCGCCGACGCCGGGGAACACCATTGAGGAGGTATCGCGCATCCAGCGGTACGGCAGACTGTCCGCCTCGTACCAGGGACGATCCGGGAGGTCTGCCGGTTCGGAGGCGTTGACGTTGACGAGGAAGGGCGTATCAAAGCCGCGCTGGCGCGTCTCACGGTTGCCGCCAACATCGAGGCGCACGGTTGGTGCAACCTGGTATGCCAGCACCCAAAGCGCCAGCGCGACTCCAAGGGAAGCCCAACACTGCGGCGCGCGCGCAACCACTGCAATCTGGCGCAATTCAGCGGCGATCCAGCCGAGCAGCGCCGCGCCCTGGCGCAACGAATGAGAAGAGCGTGCACTCAAAGTCGAACGCCGAACGAGAGAACGTTGAACATTCCGTGTTCGGCGTTCAACGTTCTACGCATTCACATCGAAAACCACCCGTCCGCGCACCTGACCGGCCACGATCTCGTCGCAGAGGTCCTTCACCCGGCTAAGCGGCTCGACACGGGTCATCCGGTCGAGCATGTCGGCAGGCAATTCATGCGCCAGGTGGTTCCACGCCGCACGGCGGCGTTCCGTCGGGCACATGACCGAGTCGATGCCGATCAGACGCACGCCGCGCAGGATAAACGGAAACACAGTGGTGGTCAAATTGGCGCCGCCGGCATTACCGCACGCCGCGACTGCGCCGCCGGTTGCAGTGGCGGCGAGGACGCGCGCCAGTATGTCACCGCCGACGGTATCAACCGCACCTGCCCAGCGTTCCGATTCGAGCGGACGGCCCGGCGCCGCCAATTCGGTGCGGGGTACAATGGTGGCTGCGCCGAGTTCGCGCAGGTAGTCGTGGGTTTCAGGGCGGCCAGTGGATGCCGCAACGCGGTAGCCGCGCCGCGCCAGCAAAGCGGTAGCGATGCTGCCGACCCCGCCGGCTGCACCGGTCACCAGCACTTCACGATCACCGGGTTTGACGCCGGCTTCTTCGAGCGCCATCACTGCCAGCATCGCCGTGAACCCGGCAGTGCCGATCGCCATCGAGTGAAGCAGGGTCATGCCAGCGGGCAGAGGAACCAGCCATTCGGCTTTGACGCGCGCCCGTTGCGCATACCCGCCCCAATGCCGCTCACCGATGCCCCAGCCGGTCAGCACCACTGGATCGCCGGGATGGTAGTCCGGACTGGTCGTTTCGATGACGGTTCCGGCCAGATCGATGCCGGGGACCATCGGGAAGAAGCGTGAAATCTTCCCCTTGCCGGTAACGTTCAGACCGTCCTTGTAGTTGAGACAGGAGTAGACCACCTGCACCAGCGTGTCGCCCTGCGGCAGATCATCGTTCGTCAGTTGGCGAAACTCAGCGCGGATTGCGCCGTTTTCCTGGGTCAACACCAGTGCTCTGAATGTGTCCTGGCTCATGCTTGTCTCCTTTCAGCCACAAAGCGCATTTTTGGCATCTACCCGATCATCAACCACGACCTGGACAATCAAGGACGCGGCGGGCGGACGTTGGCTGAGCCTGTCGCAGCCAGCGTCCATGCCTTCAGCGCGTTCTGGCGGCTAACGTTGGCTGAGCCTGTCACAGCCAGCGTTAGCCGCAAGACGGTCAACACGCGCAATGATTGTGCAACATCTGGTTGATCGCTCTATAAAACCTGATCCAACCGTAGCGCTATCCGTCAGCGCTGCTCCGGCAGAAGCGTATAATCGGGGAAGTTGCCGTACAACCGCTCACCGGGAGGACCGACGGTGACCGCCTGCACCAGATATTTGCCGCCGACGAAACATCCCTTCCAGCTTTGCCCGATGCCGCCAAACACCTCGTCACGGTCGCCGCGCGAGCGGATGGCGTTGATGCCGACCTTGAAGGCGCGCACCTCGGCGGCGATCTGTTGCGCCAGACGTTCGTTGTCGCAAGCGACCGATGCGACGAGACAGCCGTTGGATATGTTCATTTCGGTGATCAGTTCTTCGACGCTGTCCACCACGACAATTGTATCGACCGGACCGAACGGCTCATTGTGGTAGAGCCGTGCATTGCGGGGAATATTCAGCAACGAGACCGGCGCCATGTAGGCGGAAATGTCCTGATCGGGCAGGAAATCCTCATTACTGAGCGTCCCCTGGTACAGACTGATGGCGCCGCTGCCGATCGCCTCGCTGATCAACACCTGCAATTCATCGACTTTGCGACTGCTGATCAGCGGTCCGAAGTCGAGCGCGGGCGGCGGTGCATCAGGATGAGCGACCAGCATCGGGTTGCCGATCCGCAGCGATTTGAGCACCGGCAGGTACATATCGAGAAATTGCGGGAACAGTTGACGTTGCACAACCAGGCGCACATACGCAGTACAGCGTTGTTTGCCATAGTCGAAGCCGCGCCGCAGTTGTTTCGCCAGCATATCCCACTGGCTGAACTGCCAGATGCCGTAGGCGTTGATGCCTTCCATTTCGAGCATATAGCGCTTCTCGCGGTCGTACAGGCTGGCAGCGATGTCGCGCCCGTTGGTTTTGCCGCCGACGAACGCCAGGCATGCCACCTCGGGTCCACGCACCAGCGCCTCGGAGAGCCGGCCGCCGGAGCCGCTCACCAGCGATACCGGCAAACCGCAGCGCCGCGCCAGCGCCATCGACACCGTCAGCGCAAACAATCCGCCGTCGCTGGGGGTTTTGGCAATGACCGGATTGCCCGCCAGCGTCTGCACCAGCATTGCGTGAACCAGCACTGAAAGCGGATAGTTCCACGAAGCGATGTTCGAGATCAGCCCAAGCGGTTTACGCCCTTCCATCATTGCCGGAATCTGCTCGACATACCATTCGACGCCGCTGATGCAGCGGTCCACATCGGTCATCGCCTGCGCGTAGGGCTTTCCAATCTCCCACATCAGCAACCGACCAATGAGTTCGCGCTGCTGGCGCAGCAGGCGAAGACACGCATCGACGCGCTGCTGGCGTTCAGAGAGATCGGCGGCTGACCATGCGCCAAACTCAGCCGCAGCAGCAGCGACCGCGTGGCGCGCCGTGTCCAGGTCGATCATCGGGTAATTGCCGAGCATCGTGCCATCGACAGGTGACAGAAACGGCTTGGGATGTCCTGGAAAGCCCCACTCGCCGTGGATCAGGTTGAGCGGATTGCCATGTTCGTCGAACGCTTCGGGCGCGAGCGCCCGTGCCTGTTCCAGCAGGCGTGGCCATTCCAGTGCAGGTGCAATGATTTTGTTCGTCATAGAATCTTTCAGAAATGACATTCGAGGGCGCAGGTTCCTGCGCCCCCGGAAGTACTGCGCAGTTTGTTCCAGATAGCCATCTATTCCAGTTTGCTCTCCTTGATCCGCTGGACCAGATCGGGAACATAGCGCGTCGAAATCCGTCCTTCGCGGAACGGCGGATCTTCGAGCATCGCCAGTGTGAACGGTATCGTCGTATAGATGCCGGTGATGACGAACTCACGCAGCGCGCGTTCAAGGCGGGCAAGCGCCTCTTCGCGATTGACGCCCCAGACGATCAACTTCGCCAGGAGCGAGTCGTAGTATCCTGGCGGCGAATACCCGGCGTAGAGATGCGAATCGATACGCACTCCCGGCCCGCCAGGCGGCAGGTAGTACTCGATCTCGCCGCCCGACGGCATAAAATCGCGGTCAGGGTCTTCGGCGTTGATGCGCGCCTCAATAGCGTGACCACGCATCACCACATCCGACTGCTGGATCGTCAATGGTTCGCCGGCTGCAATGCGCAACTGCCATTTGACCAGATCGATGCCGGTGACCATTTCGGTGACCGGATGCTCGACCTGGATACGGGTATTCATCTCAATGAAATAAAAGTTGCCGTCGGGATCGAGCAGGAACTCCATCGTGCCTGCATTGACATAGTTGATCGCCTGCACGCCCTTGAGCGCCGCTTCACCCATACGCGCACGCAGATCTGGATTGACGGCTGGAGAGGGCGCTTCCTCGACGATCTTCTGATGACGGCGTTGGGATGAGCAGTCGCGTTCTCCCAGGTGAATGGCATGCCCATACTGATCGGCCAGCACCTGAATTTCGACGTGGCGCACCTGCGGCAGGTATTTTTCCATCAGCAGAGCGCCATTGCCAAAGGCCGCCTCGGCTTCGGCTTTTGATGTGGGGTACGCCTTGATCAACTCGGTCTCATTCTGTGCGACGCGCATACCGCGCCCGCCGCCGCCGCCCGATGGTTTGAGGAGCACCGGATAGCCGATCTGACGCGCAGTTTCAACCGCCTCTTCAAGGGTGCGCAACTCACCGCGCGAACCCGGCACGGTAGGCACACCGGCATCGCGCATGGTTTTCCTTCCAAGCGCCTTGTCACCCATCATGCGGATGGCTCTGGCGTCGGGACCGATAAACTTCAGTTTGTACTCGGCGCAGATCTCGGCAAAGTACGGATTCTCCGAAAGGAAGCCATAGCCGGGATGGATGGCTTCACATCCGGTCATGAGCGCCGCGCTGATCAACGCCGAGGGATTGAGATACGATTTTGCCGAAGCGGCAGGACCGATACACACCGCCTCATCAGCAAGACGTACTGCAAGTGAATATTTATCAGCATCGCTGTATGCCACGACCGCTCGCACGCCAAGTTCGTGACAGGCGCGAACGATACGAACTGCGATTTCGCCACGATTGGCGATGAGCACTTTGTTGAACATGATACCCGGGCTTTCTGTCGAACCAGGCGCCTTTCACTAGATAGGGGTCAGGGATTAAGGGTCAGGGGTTGAGACGACCTTCAACCTTCCACCTGCCGCCTTCACACCTTGCACCCGTCACCCCTGCTCACATAGAACGTGGAATGCTCGCACGGATGTGAAGCTGGGCGCGCCAACGGCGCGCCTCTACCTGTCACCTTCCATCTGCCGCCTTCAACCTGTAATGCCTCGTGCCTCTTGCTGGCAGCCGTTGCAATGCAACGGGGCTTCTACCCGCCACCTCTGCCAACCCTCGCACCTCTCGCCTCTTCCCTCTCGCCTGCGGCAGACGATTATACCCCATGCTTCGGATTCTGGAGCATCTCAGACCACGCCTCATACAGTTCGTCCTTGTCTTTGAGACCAGAACGCGGCAAGGCATGGTTGACGACGTAGGTCGCCCCCTGGTGGCGGTTCTCCCACATTGCCTGATGCGCCTGCGGCAGATCATTCCACTCCACGAGCGTCGGCTCGGTGATGCTCAGCAGGCCGGCGCTGATCTCATCGTTCAGACGCACAATCTCGTAGGCATTCGAGAGGTGCGTGCCCCAGATATTCGCGGTTGGCATATAGATCCGGCGCTGACGCATCCAGACCTGCGGAGCGAAGAATGAGTAGCGCTGTCCGTCCATGTTCTCGAAGTAGACGACACGCCCGGTGAACGGCTTGATCAGCATGACGCTGACTGCCAGCGTGTCGTGCCCGGAGCGTTCGATAATCAGATCGGGATACCCGCGCGGGTTGTCGTTACTGCGCAGGAATTGCCCGACTGCCGAACCCAGCGGCTTGAACGTCAGATCATTGAAACGCCGCACTGCCGCCTTGAACCCGTTGATGTCGCTCTTTGCGTCGGGCAGCGGCGGCATGGTCTCGGGCCACTCGAACTCGTCGCCATGGCGGCGCTGCAATTCTTCCAGGCTGACGACACCTTTGAGCGACGCGCCGAACCCCAGGCTCAGCACAAATTCACGTTGCGCGTCGGTGTAGGTGACGACCACAATGCGGGCGCCCATTGCGCGCGCCGACTCGATCGCCTCCAGACCGACCTGATCGACGAGGGTTGCGCGGCGCTCCAGGGCATCCGGCGCAACACCCGACTCATACCCCTCGTCTCCCAGGTACGACCGGTCATCGACGCCGTAGTAGATCATCACCGCTTCACCGGCGCGCAACCCTGCCCGGCGCAACATCTCCACCGGATCAGCAGCGCCTGGCTTGCCGAGGAAGGTGAAGTGGTAGCCGCTCGATGCGCCATAGAACGTCAGGGTTGGGATGTGGCCATCGTGCGGCTCGCCGAGCAACTGAAAACTGCGCGGGAACGCTGTTTCGCCTGCGTGCGACACGGCATAATCAGCCAGGTGGCCGCCGTTCTGCGCCCGATAGTCTTCGAGCAGCGCCCGACCGGCAGCTTCCCACTCCGCCCACTTTGCCCGATCTTCGGGCACGCGGGTGAAGATGCCGGCATACCGCGGATCGCGCCGATTGATCGTCCCAACTGCGCCGGCGGCGCGCACAACCGCCGCGCGCTCCTGCGAGCTGACCATGCCGGTGACATACAGCCCGTTGCGTGCTGCCGATCGTGCCGCATCCAGACCGGTGCCGGTTGCGGCGCCCTCAACGAAAATGCGACGACCGGGCTGAATCTTGAGGGTGGTAAACAGTGCGCGGTAGACCGTTCCCAGGTTCAGCATGTACGATCCGGCAGCCTCAAGTGTCAGGTCGGGCAGCACCGGGAAGCACTGCGGCGCCTGCGCCACCATAAACTGCTGGTGCGACGCATCGGGAGTGTTGTACCCCTGGATGACAAAATCCGCCGCCATCGGGTCGAGACCGACCATCGGTGACAGAAGATCGTTCTGACCAGAGTAGATCGCCACCAGGTCGCCAACTTTCAGTCGTCCTTCGCGCTTAACCTCTTCGCCGACCGAGACGATCAGCCCAATGCCGCCAGAGCCGGTCACGTGCCAGTCGCGGTCGTGCTCGTCGAACTGGCTGACCGGCACGCCGGTAATCGCCCAGATGTCGTTGAAGTTGACCTCTGATGCCAGGATATAGAGCAGGACGTCGTTCGGACCGGGTTTTTCGACCGGAATGATGATCTGCTTTTCCGCCTCGATGGGGTCGCCGTGGGCTGGTGCGCCGGTGACTTCATCACGCACCACCGCCATCGCGTACTGAGCGACAGGGATCGGCGTGACGCCAGGGAAGAACGGTGCGCCAACCGGCAAGAGCATACCGGCGTCGATCATACGCTTCTCCTCGTCGGGCGTCAGATGGATACGGCGGCGCGTTGGCAGCGGTGCGCTGCGCTTATCCAGGAAATCCTGAATCCCGGCTTTGCCTTCATCAGGAGCGACGACCGCTTCGGCGAACAGGCGCGCCTCACGCTCCAGCCCTGCCAGGAGGCCCCTGGTGAAGCCGGTGCGCAGCGAGTCGATGATCCGCTCGATTGCCTTGCTGCGCCCTGCCCACTGTGCCTGATTGGTGAGGCGCGTGATCAGCGGGTCGCGCAGCGCCTTTTCGAGCAGTTCCGCCATTGTGGGGTCGGGCGCTTCCCACTGCGCCGTCAACTGGCGACGCAGCGCATAGGCTTCAGGCAGCGGGGGCCACAGCCCTTCGCCGGCCGTCGCCGGATCGTGGAACGGCGAGAAGAAGGTTGTTGGATCATCCGACGTATTAGGGATGACCCGGAGTTCGGTCGGTTTGCCGTTGCGTTCCTCCAGGATCATCTCGCGCGCCATCTGCGTGGCAAGGGTGAGCGCTTCCTCGTGACCGTGGGCCACCTTATCGACCAGCCCGATCTCATAGGCGCGCTCGGCGTTCAGGGTGCGCCCGCCCATAATGATCATCAGCGCCTTGATCAGCCCGGCTTCGCCACGGCGGCTGTAGAGCAGGCGCGGCAGACGCTGCGTACCGCCGTACCCCGGCAGCAACCGCAGATTGATCTCCGGCTGACCGAACTCGGCGTGCAGGTCGGCGATCCGGTAGTGGCAGGCAAGCGCGAACTCCATACCGCCGCCAAGCGCCACGCCATTGATTGCCGCGATGCAGGGCTTGTTCATCGTCTCGATCTTGCGGAACGCCAGGTGCGCATTATTGGGCAGCGCCATGGCATCTTCGACGGTATGCATCTCTTCGAGCATCTGCTTGATGTCGGCGCCTGCCACGAAACTCTTCGTGCCGCTGCCGGTGAAGATGACCGCCGCCACGTCCTCGCGCCGCGCCAGATGATCGACGATGGTGTTCAGTTCGTCGAGCGCGCGTTCGTTGAGCGCATTGACCGGCGGATTGGTGACGGTCACAATCGCAATGCGCTGCGTCAGCGCTTTCTGTGCTGCTGCGCTCCCGTTGCCCGAAGATGTCCACGGCTCACGCACCGCGTGGTACTCGATGCGGAAGTAGCGATAGCGCTCGAAGATGCGCTGCTCCTCCGCCATACGCTGCTTACGCTTCCACGCCTCGATCTTCTCGGCAATTTCTTTCAGCGACTCGGGGTTGCGCAGCGTCGTGGTGTCGCCCAGCGGCTCATCGAGCATCAGGTTGCGCAGGAAGCGCCGCATATACTTGCCGGAGCGCGTCTCCGGGAAGGCGCTGACCTCGATATAGTCTTCCGGCACGCTCACCGCGCCTTTTTCGTTCCGCACCAGTTCATTGAGGCGGCGGCGATCCTCACCGCTCAATTTACGTCCGGGCGCAGTCAGAATGAATGCGACCGGCGTCAATCCCTTCTCACGGTGCGGCGCACCGACAACGATACAGTTGCCGACCGGCGAGTCCGGCGTGATAATCTTGTCACGCAGAATAGCGCCTTCGATCTCCTCGGTGCCCATGCGATGCCCCGACACGTTGATGACGTCATCGGAGCGACCGTGGAGGGTGAAGGAACCGTCGGGATACTTCATTGCGAAGTCGCCCTGGATATACCCCCACTCACCGTTGGGACCACGCCGCCAGTAGGTTTTGATGAAGCGCTCGGCATCGCCGCGCCAGCGAGGAACCTGCGCCCCATTGCCGCTCTGGAGGGCGGCGACCCATGCCTCGAATCCTTTGACATCACCCCAGATCGTGCGCGTCAGATAGGGATAGGGCGCTGCAATCACGATTTCGCCCTTCTCCTCATAATCGGCGATTCGATAGCGCGGCGCCTCAACGCCGGCTGCATCGCGGTCGCCGCCTTCGAGCACCCAGACTTCGCCCGCGATCCAGGGCAGCGGGTAAGTATGCGCATCGGGGCGCAGCGGGAAGTCCTCGTTGCCGTAGAAGTGCGTCCAGACGATGCCGCCGTGTTCCGTTGCCCAGTACGAGTTAATGTACTGCGGCGACATCAGTTCCATGCCGAACTGCTGCACTGCGGGGCTGACCGGCTCAGCGCAGAAGGTGCAGACGCGCAGCGACGACATATCGTACTGGCGCGCATCCGCTGTGTTCTGCGGGTCGGACATCACCGTCTTGAGGAAGGTCACGCCTGCTTTGAAGATGCGCACTTTGTAGCGTTCAATGATGCTGGCAAAGCGCCCGGCGGACGGGAAGACCGGCGAACCTTCGGTAATGATGCCGGTGCAGCGCGTTGCCAGCGTCGCGCAGATCATGTAGCTCTGCCCTGTGATCCAGCCAGGATCGGCGACGACATAGATCGTATCGCCCGGTTCGGCGTCGAAACTGACTTTCATCGTGTAGGCGACGCCGGCGACATACCCGCCGTGGACGTGGACCACGCCTTTGGGTTTGCCGGTGCTGCCCGATGTATAGATGATAAACATCGGATATTCGGCGTCGAGCGGTTCGGCGCGGCTGGTGGCATAGAGCGCCTTCACGAACTGTGCGGTCGGCAGGTTGAGCAGTTCCTCTTCGCTGTGGACCTCGACGCCAGCGGCGCGCGCATTCGCCAGAATGGTCTCCAGCGCTTTTGCGGTCAACTCATGACTCCAGCGATCGCGTTCCGGTCGCCACAAAATATCCTGGCCCGTATGGCGCACAACGATCACCGCATCGACGCGCGGCGGCGTATTGACCAGCGCCTGCGCGACCGCCGTGCGCGCGCGCGACTGCGCCAGCGCATCGACGCCGGTCAATCCCTCGATAGCGCGCCCGACGGCGCGCATCGCGTCGCTGCGCTCGATCGTGATGTCTTCTTTGAGCGCTTCGCGCACCTGAGACAGAATGGTCTTAATCTGATCCGGCGTCAGGAGCGCTGCGCCCGGCGTCGGCGAACCCTCGCCGCCGCTCAGCGCCGCTTCGATGATCTCCAGCGCCGTTTCGACCGGCACGAACTTATCGAGCGCCTGATCGGTATACTGTTCTTTGTAGGGAACAACCTGTGCATTGCGATAGGCGCCATCGCTCGTGATCACCACCCGCGCACCCGCATTGTGGATGCGGTCGCTGAGGGTCTTATCGGAGAAACCGCCGAACACCGGCGTATAGATGATGCCCAGGCGCTTAGCGGCTTCGGTGTAGTAGATCTGCTCCATGATGTTGGGCATATTCAGAGCGATGCGATCGCCCATCTTCAGCCCCAGGTCGCGCAGCACCTGCGCCGCCTTGACGACTTCGAGCAGCAACTGCTTGCGCGTCACGGCAAAACTGATGACCGGACCGCCACGACCGTTGTTGAGCGACGAGTCCCACCGGTCGCCCTCGAAGTAGAACGCCACCTCATCGCCATAGCCGGTCAGCACATGGCGGTCAACCTCATTGAAACAGGCGTTGGTCAACCCGCCCTCGAACCAGCGATAAAACGGCGGATCATCACCGTTGAAGGCGCGTTCCCACGGTTCGTACTCCGGTCCATACGGCACATCGACCGGTGCGCCGTCGCTGTGCCGTAATCCTTTCCAGCAACCACCCTCTTCATCCCAGGTGATCCACGCGCCAAGGTTACGGTCATACCAGTGAATGGCGCTCCGAGCAATCGCGCCATGGAACGCGCCCGGGTCGGTAAGCGCAGCCTGGCGCTGCGCCTCCCAATCGGCGCGGGTGCGCACCGGATTGATGCGCGGCGGGCGAAGAGCAGATTCGATGGTGGTCATAAGTCTTTTTCTCCTGACAAGATCCCTGTATTTACACTGTAATCGCATTTCCGCGATAGATGCGCGCCCGGTAGCGGCTTTCGAGCGGCGTCGGCAGCGGCGCGCTCGTCAGCAGCACGGCATTCACGAAGCGCTGCAATTCCTCTTCCTCTTCCGCCGGTGTGCGCGGCTCCTCACTGCGCGCGCGCCGGGTCAGATCCACCTGATTGACCGGCACGTGCGGCATCGTGCGTTCACTTTCGGCGCCGGCGGTTGCCGTGAGCGCGTGAAGCGTCGTTTTGACGAAGTTTGCCAGGGCAAACTCCTCGGCAGTCGAGCGCGCCGAGGTTGGCGGCGTCACCAGCGTAACGTTCGCGCCCTCGATCAACCCTGCTTTGCGCGCCACGCGGAAGTGATGAGTGATATGCTGTTCGACCAGTTCCTCGAACTCGGCGGTCGTCAGCACCTCGCTCCAATCGCCGTTTTGGGCGCTCAGGGCGCGGGTTGGCAGCGGGCGGAACGGCGTTGAGATCACGGGACCGGGGCGACCGTACTCCGCCATCGCCCGATCAATCCCGCCTTCGATGTCGCCGCGCGTCGGGATGACGACGAAACGCCCGGCGGCTTCATAGTCGGACAGTTCGGCGGCCAGTTCGGTAGCCGCCTGCGCAGTTTCCGTTAACAGGACGACGCGCGCAACATGAATTTCTTCGAGGAAGGTGCGCGCCAGCAGCAACAGATGCTGGCGCAGGTGCTCGCCGATCAGGTACACCACGCTGCCTTTCAGTCGTTCCAGGCGCTGCTGCCCCGGTTTACCGAACAGCTCGCCTTCGGTGACCGTGCGCTCGAAGCGCAACCCGCCCGACGGATGGAACGTCTCGCCGGTCACATTCCGGTCTGCCAGATAGAAGACCGTTGCCAGCGCCACATCGAACTCGGTCGGCATCCGTTGCAGGTGAAGCATACCCAGAATGCCATCGCGCACCTTGATCGCTTCGCGTTCGATCTGCGCCTCGGTGAAGAACGGCTCAGGCGGCTCGACCGTCAATGAACGCCGGTCGTGCGAGGTGACATACCCGCCATTTTCCAGGCGATTGAGCAGTTTCCGCGCAATCGTGGCATTCATCAGGTACGACTGAGCGCTTCCGCTGGCGTCACTCGTTTCGCGCAGCATCGTCGCCAGGCGGCGCAGCGACGCCGGCAGCGCCGGATTATCGGCGATCGCCTGCAAATCGTTGGCAAACAGGTCGGGCAGCAGAGCGGCAATCGTCGCTCCCTCGTGATGCGACGCGAGCAGCGCAGCAAAGACGTCGTTGAGCCGTTTGTTTTCGAGAATCAGCCGGGCGCGGCGCATGAACAAGCCAGGACGGTTGCCGGCGCCTTTCAGACGTTCGCCTTCCACCGGACCAGGAGCAATCGCGTTGATCTGAATCTCAGGACCGAGGAAGCGCGCCAGGCTTTCGACCATTGCGCGCTGACCCGCCTTGCTGACGGCGTAATCCGAGCGATTGGGGTACGGGATCGCCACATATTTTTCGCCGCCGAAGTAGGACGAGACGTTCAGCACATACGCGCCGCCTGCCGCCTTCATCTGTGGCGCCAGGCGGCGCAGCAGCGCATAGTTACTGATCAGATTGGCGCGCAGCGTATGGCGCCAGGCGTCCACCGGCATATCGATCACCATCTCTTCGGCGCCGGCGATGCCTGCATTATTGATCAGGTAATCCACCTTGCCGAACACACGCAGAGTATGGTTGACCAGCCGTTCAAGTCCTTCGATGTCGCCAACATCACTGCCGGGGAAGATCGCCACGCGCGACTCGGCGTCCGGGTAACTGGCATCGCGCACCTCGCGCACGATCGACGCGCGCATCTGCTCCAGTTGATCGGCGTTGCGCGCCGCCAGCATCACGTGCGCGCCCGAGAGCGCCAGCAGGCGCCCGATCTGCCCGCCAATGCCGGCGCTGCCGCCGGTGATCAGCGCCACCTTTCCCATATGCAGACCAAACAGACTTTCCGCCCACCCAAATCCGGGATTGTGCACGCCAATCGTGCCGACGATTTCCTCGGGAAGATAGAGATTGATCTCAGCAATGCGTCGGTCACTGCCCAACAATTTTGCCACCCAGGCGCAGGTAAAGTCGAGGTTGGCGGTTTCGGCGTTCACATAACGGATCAGTTGATTCGCCCACACTGCTGCGACCGGTTGACCGTTGTGCTGATGTGCCGGATTGACCGAGTCGTACTCGCTCTCATGGCGCCAGACGCGCACCAACTGCTCGACCGCAGTGTGCAGAATGGCGCTATACTGGTTGCCCTGCTGATCATCGGGATTGCTGACGAACAGCACGCGATGCATCTGCGCGCCGGAGGGATGTTCCTCCCAGAAGCGCGCCAATTCGCGCGCCAGTGCAATCGTCCCCACCAGCTCCTGTTGCAGGAAGCGCTCGATCACCTGATCGTCCACATCGATCAGGCTTGCAGTGGGAGCGTGGCGGCTCAACCCCGGCAGAATCACAGCATGGTGAATAGCGCCCAATTCAGTGCGGATCTGCTCGAGCGTGTGCGCAGCGGCGCGTGAGTCGAGCGGATCAAGATGCACCAAGCGAGTTTCGGCGACTATTGCCGGGCGGCCATACATATCGGCGGCGAGCGCGTGGCGTGGTTCGCGCAGGAGCGCCGACGCCTTTTCCAGTGCGTGCGGATCGCGGAACCCGACGACGACCGTCGCGCGGCAGGAGCGCAGCGCGTCAGCCAGCGCAATCGCATCATCGGCCTGATCGCCGGCGCAGATCAGGACGACTTTGCCGGTAGCATCGACGCTGCGCAGACCGGGGCGCGACACAAACGTCGTGCGACTTTCGGTTGGCACCTCCATGCCATGCGTCACCTCGAACGCATGACCGGTGAATGCCGCCGATTCATCGCTGGCAAGAAACACTGCGGTATTGGCGACATCGATAGGGGAAGGGAAACGTTTGACCACCTCGCCGCGCTGATCGGCGCGCCCCAGCCGCATGATCCTCAAGAAACCGCTGGCGGTGTCGCCCTCTGGTTGACCTTTGAGCGCATCCATCGCCTGAAACATCGTATGGATGCGATCACTGTCGATCGGCCCGGGGTAGATGGTATTGACGCGGATGCCGCGGGGACCCAGTTCGCGCGCCAATCCGTCGCTGAGCGCATTGAGCGCCGCCTTGGGCGCGACATATGCAATGCGCCCGTAGTAATCGGTGCGGGAAAAGATTGTCGAGATATTGATGACGCTGCCGCCTGGCGGCATATGCGGAGCTGCCGCGCGCGTCAGGTTCCAGGCAATGCCGACCAGATTGCCGACCGCCTGTGCCAGTGTCTCAGTATCCGGCGGTTGCACTTCCGACGGTTCGAGTGGAATATCGACCAGGCGACGGCGCGGCCCGGCGCTACCGGCGTTATTGACCAGAATATCGATGCGGCGGAGCGGAACAGGAACATCGACGCCACCGTTGACAATCTGGGCAACGCCCGCGCGCGCCTGTTTGATGTCGCTGCCGTCCATCCGCAGCGCAACGACGCGCTCGGGCGCAACCTGCTCTTCGTCGATCAGACGGCGGCGATACGCCGCAAGTTTTTCTGCATTGCGCCCCGTAATAACGACAGTCGCACCTTCCGCCAGAAACCTGCGCGTAATGACTTCGCCGATGTTGCCAGCGCCGCCCGTGATCAGCGCCACCTTTCCTTCCAGGCGATCGTGACGTCGCATCGTGCTCATGGACTTCTCTCCTCATTCCTGTGGCGCCCGCCACACTGCGGTATGGGCACTGTGGCAGCACCACAGATCTCTGGCTTCTGAATACGCGCATTCTGCCCTGAGCGGCCTGCGCGTGACGCCGATCAACCAGTCATTGCGGGAACCGCGTCGGGGGAATCGCCGGAGGCATCGCTGATGGACCTGCCACAGCCATGATCCGGCGGACTACTACTCGTTGTTTTCGTTCAAAACTGCATACGTATCATCGCAGCGCCAGTTACAACGTAGTCCCTAGGCAAAAACGGTCTGGCGACCATCCTCTTCGTAGCGTCCGATCGCTCGATAGCGCGTGTAGCGACGCTCTAACAGCGTCTCGATATCCAGCGTCAGCAATTCGGTCAGATGGCGACGGATCGAGTCCCCCAGCGTTGCAACCATGGTCGCCATATCGGTATGCGCGCCGCCCGATGGTTCTGGGACGATCTCATCGATGATCCCCAGTTCCAGCAGATCCTGCGCGGTAATTCGCATCGCGCGCGCCGCGTCGGGCGCTTTCGCCGAGTCGCGCCAGATAATCGAGGCTGCCGCTTCGGGTGACGCGACCGAGTAGATTGCATGTTCCAGCATCAGGATTCGGTCGCCGACGCCGATCGCCAGTGCGCCGCCACTGCCGCCTTCGCCAATCACACACACGATGATCGGGGTCTTCAACCCGGCCATAACGAGAATATTCTCGGCAATGGCGTTTGCCTGCCCGCGCTCCTCCGAGTCACGATTCGGGTTTGCGCCCGGCGTGTCAACGAAACAGATGACCGGGAAGCCAAATTTCTCGGCATGCTGGAACAACCGCAGCGCCTTGCGATACCCTTCGGGATGCGGCATGCCAAAGTTGCGCCGGATATTCTCGCGCGCATCGCGCCCCTTCTGATGCCCCACCAGAACGACCGTTCGCCCCTCGAAGGTGGCCACGCCGCCGACAATCGCTGCATCATCGCCGTAGCGACGGTCGCCGTGCAATTCCACGAAGTCGTCACACAACCCGCGGATGTAATCGAGCGTGCGTGGACGCTGCATATGGCGCGCAAGTTGCACTTTGTCCCAGGGAGTAAGCGTCTGTGTCATGGTCTCTCTTTCGCTCCGCAGTTCAGATAGAAGCCAACGCCGGCGCGACCGAGTCGGATGGATGGACGCCGGTGCGACTTTCAGCAGCGTAGAGGCGCAGCAGTTTTGCCAGCACACCGTGCAGCTCGCCGCGCGGCGTCACCATATCGACCATACCGTGTTGCAGCATGAACTCGGCGGTCTGGAAATCCGCCGGCAATTTCTGGCGGATCGTCTGCTCAATCACGCGGCGACCGGCGAAACCGATGTTCGCGCCCGGCTCGGCAATGATAATGTCGGCGACCGAGGCGTAGGACGCAGTGACGCCGCCGTAGCACGGATCGACCAGCACCGCAATGTGCGGCTGCCGCGCGGCTGCCAGGCGAGTCAGCGCCATATTGACCTTTGCCAGTTGCATCAGGGCGATCACGCCTTCCTGCATGCGCGCCCCGCCACTGGTGTTGATGGTCAGCAATGGAATGCCAAGCGCCGCAGCGCGCTCGGCTGCGCGCGCCATCTTCTCGCCGAAGACGCTGCCCATCGAACCGCCGATAAAGTTGAAATCGCACACGGCAACCGACAGCCGGTGTCCTTCGATGCTGCCAACGCCGCTGACCACGACATCGGCGAGACCGGTGCGGCGCTGCGCTTCGCGCAGTTTGTCGGCATACGCTTCTTTAGGCGAGACGAACCCAAGCGGATCGGTGGGGCGCAGGTGCGCATCGTGCTCAACGAATGACCCCTCGTCCAGCAGCGCCAGCCACTCACGCGCCGTCAGGCGCATGTGGTAGCCACAGCGACACACTTTCATGCGCTCGGCCAGTTGCTTGTGGTAGATCAACTCCCGGCACGACGGGCACTTGACCCAGACGTTGTCCGGCACGTCCGACTCAATCGGTTGCACGACGGTGAAGCTTTTCCGTGATCGTTGAATCAGATCTTTCATCGGGTCCTCTCCTTGACACAGACTGTACGGTCGCCCTGCATAACCCCTGGAGCGCCTGATCACAAGGAATAAAAATGGAAACGCTCAGTGCTTTCGCACATTTGCGGGCGCCTAATCGGTGACTCTCTAGTTTCGTCTGCGTTGGGCGCGCCGTCCGGGGGACAGTTTAGATGCTTCGGGTTATGTTTATGACGCAGTATACCATTGTGAGTTTTTGAACAAAATATCCGGAAGTATAGGTTTTTCATCCCCAGAACGGATGTCATCCCCATCGGATGACGGGGATGCGATGGAACGTTGAACGTGGGACGGTTGCTCACACAGGCGTTGCGGTGCATATTATCGAAACCGTTGACAGAGCGCCATGCATTCAGGGATCGACTGATTACAGGACCGGTGCAGATGCACCGCCGATGTGTTCTGCAAAACTGATGCCCATCCGCTTTTGGCTCTCGGTTCTCATACGAACGTGCGGTCAGTCAGACACGATGGTCGCGCGTTCGTTGTGCAAGGCGTACCGATCTCATAGAGCGATCAACCAAAACCTGGACATCAAGGACATGGAGCAGCTGACTTGACTTCGACCGGCTCAGCCAACGTCAGTCGCAAGGCGGTCAACACAGACTAATGATTGTGCAACATCTGGTTGATCTTCCTATCAGTTCTCAGTTCTCAGTTCTCACAACCGTTCGAGCAACTCGCGCAACTTCGGCGCAATATCCGCAAGATCATCGGGCAGCGTTTCGCCACGCAGAATGGTCTGCCCCAGCGGTGAACTCTTGAAGTCGAGCAGTTCGCTCTCGATGGTGCTATGCACTGTTTGATCGCTTTGAATGCGTCCATCGCGCAGGGTGATGATCCGACGCGCCGCCAGCGCCACTTCGTGGTTGTGGGTCACCACGATCAGCGTCGTGCCGTGTTCGCGGTTCAACTGCCGCAACAGCGCCATGATGTCGTCGGTTGTTTTCGAGTCGAGATTGCCGGTTGGCTCATCTGCCAGCACAATCGTCGGGCGATTGGCGAGCGCACGCGCAATGGCGACGCGCTGGCGCTCACCTCCCGACAACTGGTTGGGCAGGTGGTCAGCGCGTGCCGACAGACCGACGAGGTCGAGCAGTTCGCGCGCGCGTGCGCGGCGTTCCCCGCGCCCCATGCCCGTCTCATACATCGGGATTTCGACATTCTCGGCGGCGGTGAGTGTCGGTATCAGGTTGTGCGTCTGGAAAACGAATCCAATCGTGCGTCCACGGAACTGATCGATGTCGCGCACCTGTGCGAGCGGCGTGCCGCCGATCAGCACCTCGCCGCTGGTCGGGCGATCAAGCGCGCCGATCAGGTTGAGCAATGTCGATTTGCCCGATCCCGACGGACCGACAATCGCAAGAAACTCGCCAGCGTGAATCGTCAGGCTCACATCGTCCAATGCCCGGACGTCGGTTCCATCACCGTAGATCCGGGTCAGATGGCGGGTTTCGACTACAACCGGGGTGTCGATCATGACGTGCATCCTGTCTGTTATCCGGAGAAGCGGATGAACCAAAAAACCGGTCAGGGATACTGATCAACTGTCGCACCTTCCCGCCTGCAACCCAAACGTTCCTTCATCCATCCAGGACCCCTGAGGTCGGGCGGCGCCTTCGGAGCGAGACCGAACCTTTTCGCCGGCGCCGTTCAATGGCAAGAACCAAACCTCTAGTGAAGACCTCAAGAGTACACGTGGGCGCGCCCCTACTGTCTTCGCACCTTCAACCCGGTCACCTCTTGCCTCGCGCCTCACTCGTACCGCAACGCATCGATTGGCTGGAGGCGCGTTGCGCGCCATGCCGGGTAGACGCCGCCGATAGCGCCGAGCGCCAGTGCGAATACCAGCGTCTGCACCAGCAGATCGGGCGTATAGACGACCGTCAGGAACGGACCGTACAGCGGCGCCATCTGGAGCAATCCGCCGAGCGCCACGCCAATTGCCAGGCCGGCCACGCCTGCCAGCAGGCTGAGCGCCAGCGACTCGGCGAGCACCATGCGCAACACGCGCCCGCTGCGCCACCCAAGCGCCCGTAGAACGCCAATCTCCTGAGTGCGCTCGAAGACGCTCATCATCATCACATTCATCATCACAATCCCGCCGACCACCAGCGTCAACACTGCCAGTGCGCCAAACGTCGCCCGCATCGTTGCAAAGTCCTGCATCCGGTTTGTGTGTTCGGCGGAGGCGCTGATCATCAATTCGGGGAAAGCGGCTTCGAGTTCGGCGGCAATCTGCGATGCGCGCTCCGGATCGGTCAACTGAATGCCAAGGAACGACACCTGGCGCGGCTTGCGGAACAGTCGCTGCGCATCTTTGAGCGTGATCGCCACACCAGCGTCTTCATATGCAGAGCCATTCTCGTAGACACCGACAACGCGATAGGTTGCGCCGCCAAATTGAAGCTTATCGCCGACCCCTTTCTTCAACCCGTTGGCGGTCAGCCGCCCGATCATCACTTCGTTCTGTCGCTCAATGGCCCGCCCTTCGACGACGCGATAGTGATCGATGTAGGCTTCGCGCGGGTCGATGCCGTACACCATCAGAAACGGCAGATCGGGAAGTGAAGTGACGCCGAAGAGAAATCCCGAAACGGAGCGGATGCCAGGACGACCGGCGATTTGCACCGCCAGACGTTCATCGACGACCGAGAGTGACACATCCGAGATACGCGCCTGCTGGGCAACGATGTCCATCTGCCCGCCGCTCAACAGGCGGGTAAACTCGTCCTGCACGCCAATCGTCAGCGCCAGCAGCAGCACAATGAACCCTACGCCAACCCCCAAACCGGCAGCGGTCATGAATGTACGTGTCGGGCGGCGCCACATGCTGCGGAAAGCGCCGCGGAACACCCGCGCCAGCAGGCGTGACCAACGCCCCCATTGCACACTGACGCCGCTCTCCTGACGCATCGCTTCGATTGGCGCGAGTTGCGCCGCGCGCCATGCCGGGTACGCGCCGCCAACCGCGCCGAGGAGCAATGCCGTGACCATACCCTGCACAAAGAGCGAGGGCGGAATGGTTGCCGGCAGCATATTGGCGACGGCGGATGACATGCGGCTGAGCGCGATCAACCCCACGCCCAGGCCAATGCCAAGCAACCCGCCAGTCCCCGCCACTATCAGCGCCTCGCCGAGGATCATCGCCAGCACACGCCGCCGCCGCCAGCCAAGCGCCCGCAACACCCCAATTTCACGAGTGCGCTCGAAGACGCTCATCAGCATGGCGTTCATCATGCCGAGACCGCCGACGAGAATGGCGAAGATGCCAAGGAACCAGCCAAGCGAACGGTAAAGCCCGATGATCTCGTCCTGGCGCGATGGCTCGCCGCTGCGCGTGACGGCGAGATCGTCGAAGCGCGCCTCAATCGTGCGGCGCACCTCATCGATGGCGCTCAGATCGCGCACTTTCAGGCTGAAGTAACTGACCCGCCGCCGCATATCGAACAGGCGTTGCGCATCCGCCAGGTGGATGACTGCACCGCCGTCCTCGAAGCCAACGCCGGTTTCGTAGACTCCGACGACGCGGTAGCCGAAATCGTTGATGCGAAAGGTGTCGCCAATCTCCTTCTTGAAATGCGTGGCGGTCATTTTGCCGAGCATCACCTCACGCCGCCCTATGATCGGTCGTCCTTCGATGATGCGGTAGTGCTGCATGGCAAAGCCGCGCGGGTCCTCGCCCATCACGACGAAATAGGGAGACTCCGGCAACTGCGCCAGCGAGGCGATTGTACCCGCAACCTCGGCGACACCGGGGACCTGGCGCAGATCATCGCCGACATCCTCTTCGATAACGCTCAAAATGATCATGGCGGCGTCTTTCTGCGCCACTTGAAGATCGGCGCCGGATGCTGACGAGAGGCTCTCAAAACCGCTCGCCATACCCTCACCGAACGTCGAGAGCGCGATCACCGCAGCAACGCCAACGGCAATGCCGAGCATTGTCAGCAGCGTGCGCGTTTTACGGCGCCACAGGTTGTTGAATGCCAGGCGCATATTGAACCGATCACAGCATGAACGGATTTCATTATACACCTGCAACTCTGTCAGCCGAATGGAGGTTTCTGTACTGCCAGAGAACATAGACGCGCCTGACACGAACGGTCCAGGCGTGAATGGTCACACGGTCGCGGGCGGAACCATCAGGCGCATGACACACACGGGACGGCCGAGCCTGCGCTCCGGCGCAGACGCATGCGCCGACCGGACCCACATCAGCAGAGCTTCACGCGCACAGCACAAGCCCCGTCTGCCAGGAACGCGGCGACGCCCGTCAATATCATGACCGCTTTCGAACTCTGGCAATCGCTTGACACACGCTGTGCAAACAGTATACTTCTATATGCGGCAGACGCTGATCCCATCGTTTGCCGGATACATTATTATGGAAGATGCTGCACAATCTAGTATCCTCTTCGAAAGCCTCCTGATCCTGCTGCTGATTATCGCCAACGGCTTCTTTGCCGCCTCGGAGATCGCGGTGGTCTCTGCGCGCAAAGGGCGGCTCGAACAGCAGGCGGAACGGGGTGACGGCGGCGCGCGCGCGGCGCTTGCGCTGCTGGAGTCGCCAAGCCGATTCCTTTCGACTGTCCAGGTCGGCATCACCTTGTTTGGCACATTTGCGGCTGTATTTGGCGGCGCGAGCATTGTGCGAGTGATATCCGTCTGGTTGCGGGATTTTCCCGCGCTGGCGCCCTATGCTGGCGCGCTGGCGCCTGCCATCGTGGCATTGAGTATCAGTTATCTCTCGCTGATCGTTGGTGAACTGGTTCCCAAACGTCTGGCACTGCAAAACGCCGAACGGATCGCTGCAACCGTTGCGCCGCTCATGGTGTGGCTGGCGCGCCTGGCATCGCCGGCTGTCATGTTTCTGACTTTCTCGACCGATGTTGTCTTGCGTCTGCTCGGTCGTCACAACGTTGCGGAAACGCCCGTCACCGAGGATGACATCATGGCGCTGGTACGCGAGGGCGCGGCTGAGGGCACGGTGGCGGACGCCGAGCAGACTGTCATCCATAACGTCTTCAAGTTCAGTGATCGGACGGTGCGTTCGCTGATGACGCCGCGCACGCAGATTACCGCCATCGACATCGACACGCCGCTGGAAGAGGCGCTGAAGATCGCCGCCGAGTCGGGCTATTCGCGCATTCCGGTGTACGAAGGAACGCTCGATCATGTGATCGGCATTCTGTACATCAAGGATCTGCTTGCGTTCTGGGGGGAATGTGAGTCGCCGAACCTGCGGGAATTGCTGCGCCCGCCGATGTATGTGATCGAAAGTCAGCGCGCCGCGCAGGCGTTCCAACAACTGAAGCAGAACCGCAATGCGCTTGCGATTGTGCTCGACGAGTACGGCCAGGTTGCCGGGGTGATTACGATTGAAGATATGCTCGAAGAATTGGTTGGCGATATTTCGGATGAGTACGATGAGATCAGCGAAGCAATCGTGCGGCGCGACGACGGCAGTTACCTGGTCGATGGGTTGACTCCCTTCACCGATCTGCACGAGCGTCTCAAATTGCCTCCTGCTGATGCTCTTGTGCGTGAGCATGATTTCGAGACACTCGCCGGTTTCGTACTGGCGCTGCTCGGTCGCATTCCAAATGTTGGCGACAGCGTCAAATGGGAAGGGTACTCCTTCGAGGTGGTCGATATGGATGGTCGGCGGATCGATAAGGTATTGATCGTTCCGCCGCGTCCATCGGTCGATCAGACGCAGCATGTGCTGGCGACCCGCGCCCTCGTGCCGAAAACCGCTCAGAGCAAGGTTGAGTCCGCCTGATCCGTGTTACTCTGCGATCACTGCCGTATGACGACGCTTCCCCGTCGCTGGCTCAACT